>USFL01000238.1 GCA_900553905.1 uncultured Eubacteriales bacterium
GTCTGCATCGCCAGCGAGCAGTGGATCCGGCTCGCCCGCATCTCCACCGCCCGCACGGAGTGGTGCACCCCGCAGCGCCGCTCGATCTCGGCGGCGGCGAACGCCGCGCCCCTGAAGCTCACCTCGCGCAGGACGTCGTCCTGCTCCTCCGTCCACCAGCTCATCTTCGCCCCCTCCCGGCCCGTCTCATACGCCGCCCGCGCGCACCATCGCGCCGGAGACCTCCGCTTGAGACACAGAGCAAGCCCGCTGCCAGCGCAAACGCCGCCCGTCTCAACGTCTCAAGCAGAACGGCACCAGAGCGCCCCGCGCGCATGTGCGCGCGCACGCCCGCGCGCGATGCCCCATGCCCACAGATGTACGGCGCCGTCCAGCAGCGGCACCAGAAACGCCCACGTCATTGCACGCGAGGTAACGCCATGCCCGAATGTCTGGTAGACGGCGCTTGCCGCGGCACAGCCCCCCGCGCAGAGGACGCAGCCCAGCGTACGCCTGCGCACAGTGGGCTCAAAGGCCGATGTAGACAATGTCGCTCACCTCCCGTTCGATAATGGTGCGGCCGTTGGTGGTGGGGTTGTTGACCACCTCGCCCTGAAAGACCATCGTGGACGAGCCGCCGCCATCCAGGTTGTAGGCCGTTTCACAGCCGATATCCAGCATCAGATCCGCCAGCTGCACAAGGGACAGCCCCGCGCTTTCCTCCGTGCGGCCGTCCGTCACCACGAAGGCGTAGTGCAAAGGCCCGATCTGTCCGATGGCCGTGCGCGGGTTGCTGGCCATGGAGCGCGCCACCTCGTCGCCGTCCGCCACGGACACTTCTCCGTCCGTGACCAGCGCAGGGCCGAAGGAGAAAATTTGCCACAGGCCGTCGGCGTCGCCGGCAGTCATGGTGCGGTCGTCCGCGATAAAGAAATCCCCGGAGGCGTCTACCAGCAGCAGCTCCGTGGCCGAGGAGGCCGCGGTGTCCCGGTAGAGCACCCCGTTTCTGAGGCACCAGCCACTTTTGCGGGAACCATAAAAGTCGCCGTTGATGGCCAGCACCGCGCCGTTTGCCCCGGCAAGCTCGCTTACGGTATCGGTCACGTTGCGGCCGAAGGTGTTTTCGGCCAGCGCCGTGCGCAGAAGGGCGGGACTGGCCAGCCATACGTCCGCCACGTAGCAGGTGGTGTCGTCGCGGCGGAGGGTGGTGAGCTCAACGCTCATGTACTCGTCTTGATAGAAGGAGGCGTCCGCCGCCCGCGGCGCGGCCAGCGTGGCAGAGGGCGCGAGGGTTTCCAGCACTTCCTCGGCCACGTCGCGCGCGCGGGATACGATCAGCTCCCGGTGCGGGATGACGAAGGTGTCCAGCAGCGCCCAGGTAAACGCCGCGATCAGAAACGCCGCATAGCACGCGGCAAAGCGCCATGGCGCCTGGAAAAAGCCTTTCATGAGGACCTCCTTTCCATGGGGCAGAGTATAGCGGCCCTTTGTGTTGGGCACGTGAACATGGCCTGACGGATAGCCAAAGGCGCAATGGAAATTTCCGGAGAGTATGCCTTCTCCGGCGGCGGGCGTACTTCCTTCCGCCCTGCGAGCCTGTACAATTCCTGCACTTTTTGACGCCCTGCATTGCAACCGGACGGGCGAGTCCTTATACTAAACACAGTGCGGCCCGCTGGAAGCGGGCCGCGAACATAGGGAAAAAGCACGGAGGACCAAAAGCATGAACGTAACGCAGAAGATTCTTTCCGCTCACCTGATCTCGGGCGAGCTCAAGCCGGGCGGCGAGATCGCCATCCGCATCGACCAGACGCTCACGCAGGATTCCACCGGGACCATGGCCTACCTACAGTTTGAGGCCATGGATGTCAAGCGCGTCAAGACCGAGCGCAGCATGGCCTACATCGACCACAACACCCTACAGACCGGCTTTGAAAATGCGGACGACCACCGCTATATCACCAGCGTCGCCCGCAAGCACGGCATCTATCTAAGCAAGCCCGGCAACGGCATCTGCCATCAGGTGCAGCTGGAGCGCATCGGCAAGCCCGGCAAGACCCTCCTGGGCAGCGATAGCCATACCCCCACCGGCGGCGCGCTGGGCATGATCGCCATCGGCGCGGGCGGGCTGGACGTGGCGGTGGCCATGGGCGGCGGCGCGTATTATTTGAGCTGCCCCAGCGTGGTAAGCGTGCGCCTCACGGGGCGGCTCACCCGCGGCGTGGCCGCCAAGGACGTGATTCTGGAGCTGCTGCGCCGCCTCACCGTCAAGGGCGGCGTGGGCAAGGTGATGGAGTACACGGGCCCGGGCGTTGAGACGCTGTCCATCCCCGAGCGCGCGACCATCGCCAACATGGGCGCGGAGCTGGGCGCGACGACCTCGGTGTTCCCCTCGGACGAGGTGACGCGCGGCTTCCTGAAGGCGCAGGGCCGCGAAGCGGACTTTATCCCGCTGGCCGCCGACCCGGATGCGACGTATGACGAGGCGGTGGAGATTGATCTGTCGGCGCTGGTGCCTATGGTGGCGCTGCCGCACATGCCCGACAACGTGAAAACCGTGGCCGAGACCGGCCCCATCCATGTGGATCAGGTATGCATCGGCTCGTGCACCAACTCCAGCTATCTGGACATGATGCGCGTGGCCGCCATCCTGAAGGGCAAGACCGTGAACCCCGACGTATCGCTGGTCATCGCGCCGGGCAGCCGGCAGGTGCTGAGCATGCTCAGCGCCAACGGCGCGCTGCATGACATGATCGAGGCCGGCGCGCGCATCTGCGAGACGGCGTGCGGCTTCTGCATCGGCATGGGCCAGAGCCCCTGCACCAACGCCGTGAGCGTGCGCACCAACAACCGCAACTTCTTTGGCCGCAGCGGCACCAAGAGCGCGGGCATCTACCTGGTGAGCTGCGAAACCGCCGCCGCCACCGCACTGACCGGCGTGCTGACCGACCCGCGCGACGTGGACGCCGACCTGGACGTGACCATGCCGGACAGCTTCCTCTACAACGACAACCTGATCATCCCGCCCGCCTCCGAGGACGAGGCGGAGGCGGTGGAGGTCGTTCGCGGCCCCAATATCAAGCCCTTCCCCAAGGCGGAGGCGCTGGCGGAGAGCCTCTCGGGCAAGGTGCTGCTCAAGATGGAGGACAATATCACCACCGACCACATCATGCCCTCCGACAGCTCTCTTCTGCCCTTCCGCAGCAACATTCCCAAGCTCAGCGAGCATTGCCTCACGCCCGTGGACCCCGCCTTCCCCGAGCGGGCGAAGGCGGAGGGCGGCGGCTTCCTGCTGGCCGGGCAGAACTACGGGCAGGGCTCCAGCCGCGAGCACGCGGCGCTGGTGCCGCTCTACCTCAAGGTGCGCGGCGTGCTGGCCAAGAGCTTTGCGCGCATCCACCGCGCCAACCTCATCAACAACGGCATCCTGCCCCTGGAATTTGCGGATGAGGCGGATTACGACCGCTTCGAGCAGGGCGACGAGCTGGCGCTGGAAAACGTAGCGGAGCGGGTGCAAAAGGGTGAGAGCCGCATTCCTGTGACGAACGTGACCAAGGGCTTCACGGCCGAGATGAAGCTGGAGCTGACCGAGCGTCAGCGTGGCATGATTCTCGCCGGCGGC
>USFL01000239.1 GCA_900553905.1 uncultured Eubacteriales bacterium
GGCAGAGCCGCCCCTGCGAGATGAGCGGCGGCCAGCAGCAGCGCGTGGCCGTGGCGCGCGCGCTGTGCTATTCGCCCCGGCTGCTCCTGTGCGACGAGCCCACGGGCGCGCTGGACGTGGACAGCCGCAACGAGCTTCTGGACCTGTTTGACCAGCTGCACATGGGCGGGCACACGGTGGTGCTCATCACGCACGACCCGTTTGTGGCCGCCCGCGCGGACCGGCGCTACCGCGTGGAGGGCGGGCTGGTGCGCGAGGGATGATCCTCGCCTACCACAGCAGGCGGCTGTCCCGATGATCCGATTCCACCGAGGAGGCCAGGTTGTCCGCATGGTCCGCGATGCGCTCCAGATTGTTGAGCATATCCAGATAGAGCATGCCGTTTCTCGGCGTGCACTTTTTGTTTTTCACGCGGTCCACATGGTGGTCGGCCAGCGCTTCGCACAGCTTGTCCACCTGGCTCTCCAGCTCGATCACCTCGCCGATGATCTCAACGTCGGTAATCTGCCGTTTCACGATATGAATGCTCTTGTCCAGCATGCTGGTCACAATGCCGCTGAGCTCCTCGATCTCGCGCTCGGCCTTGCCCGAGAAGCGCAGCTTCTCCTTCTTGCGCGCCGAGCCGATCTCCACGATGTTCATGCTGTGGTCGCCGATGCGCTCCAGATCGTTGACCACATGGAACAGCGAGCCCACCAGCCGGATATCGTCCGCTCGCAGGTTCAGGCCCTTGAGCTCGATCAGGTTCTGGGTGATTTCGGCATTGAGGTAGTCGATCACCTGCTCGCGGTTGTCAAACTCGTCCACGGCCAGGTCCTTGGGCGCGAAGTAGTACTGCATGGCAAAGCGGTAGTTGACCGCCACAATATCCGCCATGCGCTGCACCTCGCGGAAAAGCTGCTGCACCGCCACCGGCGGCGTGGAAAACAGGCGCGCGTCGAAGTATTCCAGACGCATGGGCTCCTGCTGCTTGTCCTCCCCGCGCACCACCAGGTACGCCAGTTTTTCCAAAAGGCCGCTGATCGGCAGCAAGAGCAGCGTGGTCACCACGTTGAAGATGATGTGCGCAAAGGCGATCTGCAGCCGCAGGTTCGCCCCCGCCAGCGTCTCGATCCACGAGGCCAGGGGCAGCACGAGCGCCAGCACGATGAATAGGGCTGCGCCGATCACGTTAAAGAGCAGATGCACCACCGCCGCGCGCTTGGCCGTGCGGTTGGCGCCCACGCTGGCCAGCAGCGCCGTCACGCAGGTGCCGATGTTCTGGCCGAACAGGATGAACAGCGACGCTTGCAGGCTGATCGCGCCCGTGGCCGCCAGCGCCTGCAAAATGCCCACGCTGGCCGAGCTGCTCTGCAAAAGCGCCGTCACGCCCGCGCCCACCAGCACGCCCACCAGCGGGTTTTTGGCCAGCTCCATCATGTCGCGGAAGCCCTGCCAGTCGCGCAGGGGCTCCATGGCGGCGGTCATGGCGTCCATGCCCACAAACAGAATGCCCAGGCCCATCATGATCTGCCCCAGCAGCTTGAAGCTGGACCGGTTCCCCGCCAGCTGGCAGATCGCGCCCACGGCGGTGAACAAAGCGCCGAAGTTGAGCTTGACCGACAGCATGAGCGAGGTCACGGTGGTGCCGATGTTGGCGCCCATGATCACCCCGATGGCCTTGCTCAAGGACAAAAGCCCCGCGTTGACAAAGCCCACCACCATCACCGTGGTGGCGCTGGAGGACTGGATGACCGCCGTGACCAGCAGGCCCACCAGCACGGCTGTGAACTTGTTGCGGGTAAGGGCCTCCAGCAGGCGCTTCATCTTGCTGCCGGCCGCCTGCTCCAGGCCGTCGCCCATCGTCTTGATACCGAACAAAAACAGTCCCAGACCGCCCAGCAATGAAAAAACCGTCGTCACTTCCATGCGCAACTTCCTCCTGTGCATGCGCGCGCATCCCGGATGCACGCATTCCGATACTCTCCCATTTTACTACGTTCTACAGCATACCATACCGGCGGCCCGGCTGTAAATAGAATCTGTCGAATGATACACTTTTTAAAGCGTAATTGGCATTTCTGACCCCCCGTACACCCAAATGGCGCTTGTTTTTTTGGAAAATACGGGCTATAATGTGCACGTTGCATCCGGGTCTGTGGTTGCAAGCCGATGCCAGACGCGGGCAAAGCGGTCCACGTAAGCCGGGCAAAGCCCCGGTGAGCATGGCGCGTTCTAGGTGTAAGACCGACCGCCGCCCAGGCGGCGAGAGAAGGCGAGTAGGGCGCTGAAGCGATGAGCAGACCTTCCCGTCGGCGAGTGTGGGGGCAAAGACCAGGTCAGCCGGATGCACAACATCATTGGATCGGAGGATACCCTATCATGTATCAAGACAAGACGCTGGTTTGCCGCGACTGCGGCGCTGAATTCGTGTTTACCGCCGGCGAGCAGGAGTTCTACGCCGAGAAGGGCTTCCAGAACGAGCCCACCCGTTGCAAGGAATGCCGTGCGGCCCGCAAGGCGAACCGCGCTTCCGCTCCCCGCGAGATGTATGAGACGACCTGTGCCGCCTGCGGCGCGCCCACGACCGTCCCCTTCATCCCCAAGAGCGACCGCCCCATCTACTGCAGCGAGTGCTTCGCCGCTCATCGCCAGGCCTGATCGGGGTCAGACAGACGAACCCGCGCACAATGTGCGCGGGTTCGTCTGTTTTCGATTGCTTGCTTTCACGCCATCCGGCGGCGGTCCCTGGCAGCGCGCTTCACCCCGCCGCCTCGGCCAGGTAGTACAGCACGCGGGCCGAGGGTTCCACCTGCAAAGTCAGCTGATAGGCCGGCGCGCCATCCTTGCCGCGCATGGCCACGTCCACCAGGCGCACCTCTCCGGCGCGCACATCCGCGGTCGCTCCGGCGCTTTCCCACTCGGCCTCCGGCACCAGCGCGCTCATAAAGGCCTGGATGTACTGGTCCACGCTATCGGTCAGGGCGCGGTGCGTGTAGGACGTATCGGTAAAGGACAGGCCGCTCAAGGCGCGCGTGCCGTCATATTCCAGCACATGGCCATCTTTGGAAAAGCGCATCACGATGGGCAGCGAATCCAGCGAAAGGCGGGCCTCCACGCGCCATTCCCCATCCACCAGCGCGGCGGTGAAGGCGTATCGATCGGTGTTTTCATGGATAAACGCGCTTTCAAAAAAGCGCTTGGCGCACGCGATGGCCGCATCCCCATCCTCCAGAGGAGCGGCGGAGGCCGTCCACGTGACCTCCGGCACGTTCGCCACCGTGGGCAACGGCTCGCTTTCGCTGGTGGCGAACGAAACCAGCAGCACCGCCGCCGCCGCAAGCGACCCCAGGGCGATCGCCCAGCGGTTGCCCCGCACGCAGCGAATGACGGCGGTCACACGCTGCCTCAGATGCCTTCCGGTGAGGGTGGTACCGGTAGCATGCACGCAGGCCGCGTTACCGCTCCGTCCGGACGCACTGACGATGCTGTTGGCATAGGCCAGGCGGTCGATGTCCTGCAGTTTGGCGGTCACCCGGTCGTCACAGGCCATTTCGGCGTCCACGCGGCTGAGGCGCGCGCCCAGCCATACCAGGGGATTGA
>USFL01000240.1 GCA_900553905.1 uncultured Eubacteriales bacterium
TGAGGACGCGCGCCGCGATGACGTCGATCTTTTCATCGTCGGTCATGTCAAAGTAGGGCGTGCTTTCCATATCCACGAGCAGATATTTGGGCCGATTGTTCTTGAAGATGACGGCCTGCCCGTTGGCGTCCGCGATGCGCGTAACGCGCGAGAAGTTCTGGTTGGCCTCCGAGACGGAGACGATGGTATTGGTATCAATCGTCATTTTGCATCCCTCCGTCTCCAGTATAGCACGAAATCTAGGTAAAAATCAACCTAACAGGAGGACGTTTGAATGAATGACTGGTTTGAGTGGAACGGCGTTCGATGCACACAGCATGGGGTTCACGTCTCCGAGCTGCCGCCGCCCACGATCCCTTCCGAGCGCGTGACCTACACCAACGTGCCCGGTCGCCCCGGAAGCCTGACCACCCTGGAAGGCGAGGACGTTTACGAGGACGTGGTGCTCACCGCACAGTGCTTTCTCGCTGACCCTATGAAGATTCCCGCCATCGCTGCGTGGCTCAAGGGCAGCGGCAAGGTTGCCTTTGCCAACCGGCAGGGCGGCTTTTACTATGCCCGCATCGCCAACCAGATCAGTTTTGAGAAGATACTGCGCGGGAATCCCCACAGGAGTTTTGCCGTCAATTTCCGCAGCAAACCATTCTGGTATCAGGCCGATGTAGCGCCTGTAACGCTCACCACTTCGACCAGCACCATCGACAACCCCGGCAGCGTGTATTCCGAGCCGGTCATCACGGTATACGGCACAGGCGACATCACGCTCATGGTCGGCACGACCATTGTGGAACTGGAAGGTGTCTCCGGCAGCATCACATTGGACTCGGAATTGCGGGAAGCCTACTCCGGCACGACCGGCCTGAACAGCGCCATGAGCGGGGAGTTTCCCGTTCTCAAGCCCGGCCAGAACGCCATCAGCTGGACGGGCGATGTGACGAAGGTTGAGATCAGCCCCAACTGGAGGTATCTGTAAATTTTTCCGCCTGTCCCATAGACATATTGACGCTCATCTATGCGTATGCTATAATACATTCACATAGATGATAATCTATATGTCGGGAGTTGAGCGTATGGTTGAAATGGATGTATCGCTGATCTGCAAGGCGCTGGGCGACAGCAATCGCCTGCGCATCGTGAGGGCGCTTCTGGAGGGTGAAATGTGCGCCTGCCGCCTGCTGGAGCAATTCAGCATCACCCAGCCCACACTGTCGCATCACATGAAGGTGCTGTGCGACTGCGGCCTGGTCAACGTTCGTAAGGAAGGGAAATGGAGCCACTATTCACTGAACTGCGAAACGCTGACAGCCTTCCGCCAGTTCATCGACGGCCTCGTGTGCCGCTGTGCACAGGACGGTGAGGAGGTCGTAAAATGAGCGTGTGGCAATTTGTTCAGGATCAGGTGTTGGGCATGCGGTGGCTCAACACGCTGATCAATCAGCTATTGACCGCCGTTGGACTGGATACGCAGTCCCGTATTGGCGGCAGCGTGCAGTTTTTCCTGTATGACGTGCTCAAGATCACCGTGCTGCTGTGCCTGCTGATCTTCCTGATTTCATACGTGCAGAGCTATTTTCCGCCGGAGCGCAGCAAAAAGATCATGGGCCGCTTTCACGGCTTGTGGGCCAACTGTGTGGCGGCGCTGCTGGGCACGGTCACGCCGTTTTGTTCCTGCTCGTCGATTCCGCTGTTCATCGGTTTTACCAGCGCGGGACTGCCGCTGGGCGTGACGTTTTCGTTTCTGATTTCTTCGCCCATGGTGGATCTGGGCAGCCTCGTGCTGCTCATGAGCATATTCGGCGCAAAGGTTGCCGTCGCGTATGTGGTGCTGGGCCTGATCGTCGCCGTGGCGGGCGGCACGCTGATCGAGCGCCTGCACATGGAAGAGCAGGTGGAGGCATTCATCCGCAATGCCAGCGCGGTGGACATCGAGTCGCCGACGCTTGCGCAGAAGGAGCGCCTGCTCTATGCTCGGGATCAGATGGTTTCCACCTTCAAAAAGGTGTTCCCGTACATTCTGCTGGGCGTGGCCATCGGCGCGCTGATTCACAACTGGATTCCCGAAAGCTGGGTGGAGAGCCTCCTGGGTGGAAACAACCCCTTCGGCGTGATCCTGGCTACGGTGATCGGCGTCCCCATGTACGCTGATATCTTCGGCACGATTCCCATCGCGGAAGCGCTGCTGGCGAAGGGTGCGCAGCTGGGCACCGTGCTCAGCTTCATGATGGGCGTGACGACGCTCTCCTTGCCCTCGATGATCATGCTGCGCAAGGCCATTCGGCCAAAGCTGCTGGCGCTGTTTGTTGTGATTTGTACCGTGGGCATCATCGTCGTCGGGTATGTGTTCAACGCATTGCAGTTTTTGTTTGTATAGGGAGGAATAGAACATGGCACTGTTTGGACTGGGCAAGAAGAAGGAAACGGCGTGTTGCTGCGGCGCGGGCACGACGCCGGAATCCGTGGAACGGGCAGAGGATACCAAGCGCGAAAGCGGCGTCAAGGTGCTGGGCGGTGGCTGCGCCAAGTGTCACGAGCTCGAAGCAAACGCGAAGGCGGCGCTTGCGTCGCTGGGTCTGGATCAGTCGGTGGAGCTGATTACGGACTTTTCGGTCATCGCCGCCTATGGCGTGATGTCTACCCCGGCGCTGGTGGTGGACGGCAAGGTGGTCAGCTATGGCAAGGTGCTCAAGCGCGATGAGGTGGCGACCATCCTCAAAAGGGAGCGCGGCCTTTGATGAAGCCCAGGGTTGCGTTCGTCTGCGTCCACAATTCCTGCCGCAGCCAGATCGCGGAGGCGCTCGGACATGCGCTGGCGGGCGACGCCTTTGAGAGCTATTCCGCGGGCACGGCGCTCAAAGCCGCCATCAATCCGGACGCGGTGCGGCTCATGAAACAGCTTTACGGCATCGACATGGAAAAGAGCCAGCGGCCCAAGCTGCTCGCGGATATTCCCGCGGTGGACGTGGTCATCACCATGGGCTGCGGCGTGACATGCCCGAATCTTCCCTGCAAGCGCCGGGAGGACTGGGGGCTTGAAGATCCCACCGGAAAACCGGACGAGGCTTTTATCGCGGTCATCCGGGCAATTGAGGCACGCGTTCTGGCTCTGCGTGCAGAACTGTCCCGCCCATAACAAACTTCAAATGCAAGCACGTCTTCCGAAATCGGAGGGCGTGTTTTGTATTTCAGCGAGGTGATTTTTCTTGATCTGTGTCTATGCCCCGGACTGTACGGACTTCTCCAATAACGGCCTTGGCCCGGTGTCGCCCCTGTCCTGTACAGTGACCGAAACACTGAACGGCGAATGGGAATTGACGCTGGAACATCCGCTGGACGATGCGGGCAAGTGGAAAAGGCTCGTCGAGGGATATATCCTCCGCGCGCCCGTGCCCGCCGCCATGACGCCTGGCATCACCATCATCACACAGGCCACACCCGAGGTCAAACGCGAGATCTGGAAGGTCAAAACCAACGGCTCCCGCCTCATGCTCCGCTCCGGCACCGGCACAAAGTACAAGATCATTGGGAAGTACAAAAACGGCACGAAGGTCGTGCTGCTGGAGAAGACGACCGCCT
>USFL01000241.1 GCA_900553905.1 uncultured Eubacteriales bacterium
TTTCTGGAGATTCAGCGCCAGTTCGGCAGCTTTGCAAACTACCTGTACAGCTTTACCGGCGGCGAGACGCAGCCTCCAGGCGACGAGGCGCGCACGACCTCGCCCGTGAGCGACGCCATCAGCCGCGATCTGAAACGGCGCGGTATGCGCTATATGGGCTCGGTAACGGTGTACAGCTATTTGCAGGCCGTCGGCGTGGTCAACGACCATGAGCCCGGCTGCTTCCTGCGCCAGGTTTGTCAGGGCGGGTAAGCGGCTGACAGGCGGCCGGGAAGGACGCCTATGGAGCACACCCTTTCCCACCGGCTGGAGGCGATGGACCGCCGGTTGAACGGCCTGTTGCGCAAGGCGGCGCTGGTGGCCGTCACCCTCGCGGCTATGGCGCTGGCGCTGATGCTGCTGCCTTATTGCTGGCCGTTCGTGCTGGCCTTTGCGTTTTCACGCATGCTGGAGCCCTTCGTCCGCATGGCGGCGAAGGGCCGTATTCGTCTGGGAAGAAAGGCTGCTGCCGCGCTGGGGGTGCTGCTGCTGTTTGGCGTTGCGGGCGCGCTGGCAACGGTGCTGGTCACGCGGCTTACGCGTGAACTGGTGCGCGCGCTGCCGCAGGCCGCCGCCTGGGTGGGCGAAGCGGCCGTGCCCTGGCTGCGCGGGGTGTATGATCAGGTGCGCGCGGCGCTGCCGGACCTGCTGCCCGACGTGCTGGACAACGCGCTCGCCTCCCTGGCGCAGTGCGCCGTGGGCTGGGCGGCGTCGCTGTCGGCTGCGCTGACCAGCGGGGCGTTCAGCACGGCGGCCTCCATCCCGCATGCGCTGCTGGGCACGGTGCTGCTGGTGATGGGCACCTATTACATGACTGCCGATCGGGCGCGGATCGCGGCCTTTTTTCACCGGACGTTTCCCGGCGGACTGATGAAGCGCGGAAAGCTGGTGAGCGCGAGGCTCTGGCAGGCGGTGCTTCTGCAGGTGCGCAGCCAGCTGATGGTGTCGCTGGCCGTGACGCTGTTTTTGATGATCGCGCTGGCAGCCTTCCGCGTGCGCTATGGGCTGCTGATCGGCCTGGGCATCGGCGTGGCGGACGCGCTGCCGGTGCTGGGAGCCGGGCTGTTTCTGATTCCCTGGAGCATCGCCGCCTTTGTGGCGGGCGATGCCGGTCTGGGCGTGCTGGCGGCTTGTCTGTATGTGGGCACGGTGGTCATCCGCCAGGTGCTGGAGCCGCGCATCGTGGGGCACAACCTGGGCCTGTACCCGCTGGCGACGATGGCGGCCATGTATGCGGGGTACCGGCTGTTGGGCTTCCTGGGCCTGCTGGCCGGACCGGTGCTGCTCAACGTGATCGTGGTGGTGCTGGAGGCGGACGAGCGCGCTAGTCCAGCAGATCCGCGAGGATGAGATCGATGGCTTCCTCATGCGCGTAATGGATGGCGACTCCGTCCACCGCCAGCGCGTCGGAAAAAGCGTCCAGCCGGTAGGCGGCGAGCTCGCGCGTGGTGCCCCCCACCGTGGTCAGCACGATGCGCCAGCGCGGCGCCTCTCCTTCGGGCACGGTCCAGGCGTCTGGCAGGTCGCCCGATACGGTGAGGGCGTTAAGGCGCGTGGTCAGGGTGGTGAGCAGCTCCGCGTCGGCTTCCTCGCCGTTGAGGGTGACAGCGGTATCGTAGACGATGTTGCCATCGGCGTCGGTTTCGATGTCGTTGTTGGGCAGCACGCGCTCGGTATATCGGGCGGTCACGTGGATGTCGCCCTGAGGGGCCTCGATCAGAATGTCGCTGAGCGCCGCGCCGGCCAGGTTTGCGGGCTGGCGCGTTACCAGCGTATCGGGACTGGCGGCCAGCACCGTTTCCAGCAGGAAGCGGCTGACCAGATAGCAGTCGCCGGCATATTCGCAGGTATAGAAGAAGTCGCCTTCCGCGCGACCGATGACGAACCGGAGCGCCTGCTCTTCCACATCCACGGTGGTCAGCTGGCCGTTTTCATCCACGGCGCTGACCGTTCCAGCGGCCTGGTGCAGCCAGATGGTCAGCTCCGGGTCGTCCAGGCCGTACTGGGCGCGGGTTTCGGCGTTGGCCTCGGCCTCGCGCGTGCCCAGGCGGAAGGAGGACAGCGCGGTGAGCAGCGCCTCGGCCTGCTCCGAATCCACGGGATACTGATAGGGTTCCACCAGAAGGCCCGTATAGTGGCCCTCTCCGTCGTTGGAAAGCAAAACGGCGGTATCCCCATCAGGACGGGAAAGGGTGATCTGGTCGATGAGATCCTTGGAAAGCGGGGGTTGCTCTACGGGCAAAAGCCGTGTGGCGGTGGTGAGCAGCGCGTCGGTGAGCCCGGAATCGCACATATACACGCCGTCGTCGCCGGACCAGCGGAAATAGGCATAGCTGGTGGTGGGTACGTCGCCGCCCAGTTCCAGCGTCATCTCCGTGCCGTCCTGATAGCGCACCAGCGCCGTGGCGCGGGGCGTGTCCAGCCCCATATCCGCCAGATGGTCAGCCACCTCGGCCTCCTCTTCGGCCACGACGCCGGGCATTACCAGCTGGGTGACGGCCTTGAGCATGCTCTCTTCCTGATAGTCGCTCACGGTCAGCCACTGGTCGCCGCGTTCCAGCACAAGATGTCCGTCCTGCATGCGCAGGGTATAGCTATCCCCGTCCGTCTGGGAAACGGCGATGCTCTCCAGCTGGGAAGAATCGCCCAGGTAAAGGATGCGCGACTCCGGTCCCGTCTCAATGGGCAGGGCCGCGGTCGCGGGAAAGCGCTCCTTGATGGCGGGAAGCAGGAAGAAAAGCGCAGCGGCGGCAAGCGCCACGCCCGCGCCTGTCAAAATCAGCAGCAGGTGGGGACGGGGGCGGCGCTTTGGGCGTTTTTTGAGGGGATGCTGCATGGGATTCCTCCTTAGCTTCAGCGGTTGCGGCGGGGCAGGAGCACGCACAGGCCTGCCGTCAGCACCAGCAGCGGCACGGCGATGATCAGCGCGACCCCCATCGCCTGGCTGCCCACGGTCAGCGCGGGCCGTACCGCCGCCGAGGCCATGATGTCCAGCGTGACGATCTTGTCCGAGAGCAGCTGTCCCATGAGCATGACCACGAACTGCTGCACATAGGTGCGCTGATAGACGTATTCCTCGGTGAACAACCCGCTGCTGCCCGCGATGAAGAGACGGCTGATGTTGCCGTTGGCGTGCATGCGGTGGGCGTAGAGCGCCACGCTCAATTCGCCGGAGCGGTCACCCGGCTGCTGCTCCACGCTGTCGATACCGCCGGAGAGATCGCGCAGGTAGGCCTGCTCGCTGGTCTTGAGCACGGTGCCGGTCGTCAGGCTGTGGTCGGGCTCGCCGGGCGTTTCAAAGGCGCAGGCGGCGGGCATGAGCAGCACGTCCATGCCGCTGGAAATCAGCGACTGCGTCATGTCCAGCTCCTCCATGTAAGGCACGATGGCCAGGGGATTTTCGTGGTAGGCGCCAGGGTCCACCACGATGCCGGACAGCGGCGTCACCCCATAGCTGCGCAGCAGGGAGAGGTAATTGGGCATGCTGTCCAGCGGGTCGGTGTAGTCGCGGGTGATGAACAGGCTGCCGCC
>USFL01000242.1 GCA_900553905.1 uncultured Eubacteriales bacterium
GCCTCGCCGATGAAGTCGGCCACGAACTCGTCGGTGGGATGGTAGTAGATGTCCTTGGGGCTGCCCATCTGCGCCACGACGCCCTTTTTCATGATGATGATCTCGTCGGAGATGGACATGGCCTCGGACTGGTCGTGGGTGACGTAGATGGCGGTGATGCCCAGCTTCTGCTGGATGCGGCGGATCTCGGTGCGCATGGTCACGCGCAGCTTGGCGTCCAGGTTGGACAGCGGCTCGTCAAAGAGCAGCACGCCCGGCTCCACCACCAGCGCGCGGGCCAGCGCCACGCGCTGCTGCTGGCCGCCGGAGAGCTGGTTGGTCATGCGGCTCTCCATGCCGCCCATCTCCACCAGGTCCAGAATGGTCCTGACCCGCTGCTCGATTTCCGCCTTGGGCACCTTGCGCAGCTTGAGGCCGTACGCCACGTTGTCAAACACATTATAATGAGGGAACAGCGCGTAGCTCTGAAACACCATGGCGGTGTCGCGCTTGTTGGGGGTCAGCTCGTTGATGGGCTGGCCGCCCAGGTAGATTTCGCCCTCGTCCGGGCTCTCAAAGCCGGCCACCATGCGAAGCGTCGTGGTTTTTCCGCAGCCGGAGGGGCCCAGGAGCGTCACGAAGCTGCCCGGCGCGATATCCAGCGACACGTCGTGCACGGCATAAAAGTCCTTGCCTGTCTTGGGGTCGGTATAGATCTTGGAAATGTGGTCAAGGCGAACGCCCTTGCTCTCCTTAGGCATTTTCGCTGTCCCCCTTTATCTTTCTGCTGGTGCCAAAATACTTGGTCACGAGGTTCATGATTACGATGGACGCATACACGATGGCGATCAGAATGGTCGCGTAGGCGCAGGCCACGCCGTACTTGCCCTTTTCCGCAAATTCGTTGATCTGCGTGGTGATGAGCAGGTACTGCGGCGTCACCAGCAGAATGATGGCGCTGATGGCGGTGATGGAGCGCACGAAGGTGGTGACCAGGCCGCTTAGGAAGCTGTCCTTGATGAGCGGCAGCGTGACGGAGGTGAACACCTTTCCGCTGCCCGCGCCCAGATCATAGGCGCTTTCCTCGATGGACTTGTCGATCTGCCGGAGCGCCGAGATGCCGCTGCGCGTGCCCACCGGCAGGCTGCGCACGATAAAGACGATGACCAGTATCGCGCCCGTGCCGTAGAGCCCCTGCAAAAAGCCCGTGTGGAACACGCCGTTGGCAAAGCCGCGGATGTAGCCCACGCCCAGCACCGTGCCGGGCACGGCCATGGCCAGCATGCTGGCAAACTCGATGAGCCCCTTGGTGCGGAACTTTCGTTTGACCACGAGGTAGCTGATAATCATGGACAGCAGCGCGGTGATGGGCGAGGCGATGAGGCTGAGCACGAACGAATCGCGGAACGCCTTGAGGCCGCTGTACTTGAACATGTATTCAAAGTGCTTGAAGGTCAGCGAATAGTCGCGGCCCCAGAGGTTGAACAGCGCGCCGAAGGGGATGCTGACGTACATCAGAATCACGAAGGCCGAAAACAGCGAGCACAGGATCGTCAGCGGGCGGGTCACGCTCTTGTCGGCGATGAGCATGCGCGCGCGGCTGGCCTTGCCGGTGAGGGTCGCGTAGGTGCGCTTTTCCAGATAATACTTCTGAATCAGGAACAGGATGAGCGTCAGGCTCAGCAGCACCACGGCCATGGCGCTGGCGCCGGCCTTGTCATAGGCGCCGGTCACCTGCAGGTAGATGGTGGTGGCCAGCGTGTCAAAGCTGCCGCCGATCATCATGGGGTTGGCGAAGTCGGCCACGGATTCAATGAACGTGACCAGAAACGCGTTGCCCAGGCCCGGCAGCAGGAGCGGCAGCGTCACCGTGGTAAAGACCTTCCAGCGGCTGGCGCCCATGTCGCGGCTGGCCTCCTCCAGAGAGGGGTCGATGTTTTTCAGCAGGCCCTTGAGCATCATGTAGCAGACGGGGAAGAATGTCAGGATCTGTACGATGGCGATGCCATGCAGGCCGTAGATATTGCTGTCGTAGATGCCCAGCAGGCTTCGCGTGATGATGCCGCCGCGCCCGAAGAGCAAAATCATGCTCAGCGACAGCACGAACGGCGGGGACACCACCGGCAGCATGCTCACGATATTGAACATCCTGCGCACCACGCGCAGGCGGATCTTCACATAGACGTCCACATAGGCAAACAGCAGGCCCAGCGCCGTGGAGCCCAGCCCCACGATGAAGCCCAGCTCCAGCGTGTTGGTAAACGCCGTGCGGAAGCGGCCCATGTCCAGCACGCGGCTGAACACGTCCAGCGTGAGGCGCCCTTCCGACACCACGCTGTCAATCAGCAGCATGGCCAGCGGATAGAGAATGAATAAAGCCAGGAAAATCAGCAGCACCACGATGGTGGAAACCATCACCGGATCGCCGAAGAGCTTTTTGCGGTCCAGCCTTGCGCTCTGCGCCTTGACCAAGCGTACCTACCTCCTTTTCCCCAGAGACGGCGAGGAGGATGACGCTGCGTCATCCTCCCCGCCGACACAGAATTTGTTCGGTTATTCAGTCTGGAAGCGGCCGTCCGCGGCGGCGCCGAGGGCGTTGAAGTAGTCCTCAACGTACTTGGAGGTATTGTTCTTGGCGTCCTCGAAATCGTAATCGATCACGTTTTCGGGGTCCAGACCAAAGGCGGTGGCCTCCTCGGGCTGCTCGGCGTTGTCGATCACCAGGAACTGGAAGCTCTCGTTCTCCTTGGCGATGTTGACGCAATCCGGGCTGAGCGCGAACTCGATCCACAGCTTGGCCGCGTTGGGATGCTTGGCGCCCTTGAAGATGGCGGTCGCGCCGATCTCAAAGCTGGTGCCGCTGGAGGGGATCACCAGGCTGATGTTGTCATAGCCGTCGAGGATCTGGGTGATGCCGTCATGCAGGAAGCCGATGCCGATGACGCACTCGCCGATGCCCACCTTCTTGGAGGGGCCGGAACCGGACTTGGTGTACTGGGCGATGTTCTTGTCCAGCTCCACGAAGTACTTCATGGCCTCGTCATGGCCCTTCATCTGCACCATGGTGTTGATGACCAGCTTGGCGGTGCCGGCGGTGTTGGGGTTGGACATCCAGATCAGGCCCTTGTATTCGGGCTTGAGCAGGTCGTCCCAGTCCTTGGGCTCTTCCAGGCCCAGGCGCTCCAGCTCCTCGGTGTTGCACATGAAGCCCAAGATGCCCTTGTAGATGCCGTACCAGCAGCCGTCCTTGTCGCGGTACATGTCGCCCAGCAGGTGGCTGGCGTTCTTGGCCTCGTAGGGCTCCAGCAGGCCCTTGGCCACGGACTCGTTGTAGGGATCGGTGGTGCCGCCGAACCACACGTCGGCGCTGGGGTTGCCGTTTTCCTCCTCGATCTTGGCGGCAACCTCGCCCGTAGACAGGCGCTGACGGTTGACGGTGATGCCGAAGAGCTCCTGGAACTTGTCGCAGGCGGCGTTGAGGTAAGCTTCCTCGCAGCTGCCGTACACGGTCAGTTCGCCCTCGGCCTTCGCCGCGTCGATGAGCGCCTGGTCATAGCCCTCGGCCGAAGCC
>USFL01000243.1 GCA_900553905.1 uncultured Eubacteriales bacterium
TAGGGGTTTTTGGCAAAGCGCTCCGTATCCACGTCGTAGGCGTGGCCGCGGATGACGCAGCGTACACGCGGGTGCTTCCGTTTGGACAGCGCGGCGGCGTAGCCGTCAAAGCTCATCCAGCAAGAGTACAGGGTGGTGTGCGCCTCCACCGCGCCGCGCATGAGCCGCTCCGCCCAGTAGTGCATCTTGAGCCCGCGCTGGGTAAAAGCCAAAAGCCGCAGCGCGTTCCCCGGCGTCAGCACGCCGTCCCTGCGCATGTGCTTTAGCTCGCGCCACACATCCGCCGTGAACGGCGTTTTCAGCAGGGCGCGCAGCCCCGCCATCCCCGGCCTGACCGCGGTGAAGGGCCGCTCGCCCCGCTCGTCGCCGGGCATCAGCGTGCGCACGCCATAATAGCTGACCATCATCACCCGGTCAAAATGGGCCATCAGCCAGGGCAATTCCTGCATCATGAAGGGGTTCTGACGGCCATCCGCCGAAATGGCGCAGTTGCTCAGGTAAATCAGCGTTCCGGGCATTCGATTCCCACCCTTTCCAGCACCTGGGCCAGCACGCCCTGCCAGGACATGTGGCTTTCCGCGTAGGCGCGCATCCGCGCGGGCGTTTCTTCATCGGCTTGCGCGCGCCGCGCAAAGGCCGCCAGCTCCGCCAGGTCGATGGGGCTTTCGTCATTGGGAAGACGCAGGCAGAAGGCAGGGTCCTCCGGCAGGGAGGGATCGTCCACCGCGTAGACGAAGGGCAGGCCTCGCGCCATGTATTCCCGCAACTTGAGCGTCATGCTGCGGTACTGGCCCTTGCGGTACAGCCCCAGCCCGCCGATACCGATATCGCACGCCGCCGCCACCCGGTCCAGCGCCTCGCCGTGCAGCTCGCCATGAAAGACGACGCGGTCCGCCACGCCCCGCTCCTGCGCCAGCCGCTTCCACGCCGCCAGCGAGCCGTCGCCCTCGCCGCCCACCATGTGCACCGTGACCGGCTCGCCGCCCTCGTAGCGCGCCAGTGCCTCGATCAGCCGGTCGTAGCCCTGCCAGACCGACATGCTGGCCAGCGCGAGCAGGCCGATGTCCTTCGCGCCCCTGCGCGGGACATGCAGAGGCAGGCGGCTCACGTCCACGCCGTTGAGGATGTTCATGGCGGGACGGCCGTTGAGCGTGCCCTCGCAGGGGTCGCCGATGAGGGTATAGAGGTCGATCATGGGTTCCAGCCGGTGAAACACGTGCGCGTTATAGGCAAAGACCGGCATGCGCAGAAGCGAGGAGCGCTTGCCGTTTTCAAACGGATAGGTCGGATGCTCCACCACCAGCCGCGCGCCGCGCGCCTTCACGGCGGCCAGCGCCCCCGGCGCGTTATGGAACACCGGCATAAAGCGCATGTACACCAGATCAAAGCGCCTGAGGGCCGCCGCCTCTTTCACGGCGGCCATCAGATCCACGTACAACAGCGTCTTTTCATACCCCGGCAGGCCTGTCAGCCGGGCGGGACGGAGCAGTGTGCGCTCGCCCTCCCCCACCAGCCACAGGCCCTCGCGGTCCCAGCCGATCAGCCGCGCCTCATGCCCCATGGCCCGCACGGCGGCCATCTGCCCGTCGAACTTGATTTTGAGGTTATCGCCCTTCTCCAGCGGGTAGCGCATCAGAAACAGCACCGACGCCACGGCTGCATCCTCCTTCTGTCATGGCTCGCGCCCGTCCAGCAGATCGCGGTAGAGCGCGGTCATCTGGGCGAGCACCGCCTCCAGGCTGTAGCGGCGCATTTCGCGGCGGTTGCGCTCGCCCATGCGCTCGCGCAGGGCCGGGTCCGCCAGAAGCCGCGCGATATCCTGCGTAAACCCGTCCGCGTCGCGCGGCGGGCGCAGAAAGCCGCCCTCGCCGGGGGCAATCAGGTCGTTGTTGCCGCGCACGTCGCTGACCACGCAGGGAAGCCCTGCGGCCATGGCCTCCATCTGGGCCACGGGCAGCCCCTCCTGCAGGGAGGGAAACACAAACACGTCCGAAGCCGCCAGCAGCGCCGGAATATCCTTGCGGAAGCCCAGAAAATGCACGCGGCCCTCCATGCCCAGCGCGCGCGCCTGCGTTTCCAGCGCGGGCTGCCGGTCCCCCACGCCGCAAAACACCACATGCGCCCCTTCGATGGGCGCGGCGGCGGCGATCACGGTTTCGTGGTTCTTTCGCTCGCTGTGCTCGCCCACGGTGATGAGCACGGCGTCCTCCGGGCCGATGCCCAGCCCGGCACGCACCGCGGCGCGGTCCACCGGCCCGCGGAAGCGCGCAAGGTCCACCCCCACGCCGCTGACCAGCGCCACGCGGCCGGCGGCAAAGCGCTTCGCACGGGCGTAGTCCTCGCCGTTGATGGTGATGAGCAGGTCCGTCCAGCGGCTGAGCAGGCGCTCGGCGGGATAGAACAGCAGCCAGTTTTTCAGCGGCGCGCCGGTAAAAAAGTGAAACCCGTGCGCCGTATAGACCACGCGCGTGCCGCGCTTGCGCGCCGTGCGCGCCGCCAGGCGGCCAACCAGCCCGCCCACGGGGGTGTTGCAGTGGATGAGCGCGTAGTCCTCCGCGTCGATCAGCTGTTTCAGGCGGCGGCAGACCTCGCGGTTGGCCGCGGAAAACGGCGAGCGGGAAAAGGGCAGCTCCACCCAGCGGTCGCACCAGGGCACCTGCGGATGCGGGTCGGGCGTATCGTTGGCGCAGCACAGGTGCACCTCGTAACCCTGCTCCTGAAACCAGCGCATATAGGGCAGGTGGAACACCAGCACGTGCATGCGCAGCACCGTGGCCACAAACAGCACCTTTTTGCTCATGCGCCCACCTCGGTCCGGCGGATGGTTTCGGCAAAGGAGAGCTCCTCCTCCGGCCGGAACGCTTCGCTCATGCTCTGGTCATAGGTCAGCGTGCCAAACACCTTGCCCACCAGCCCCACGCGCGGAGCCATAACGCCCAGCAGCGCGTTCAGGCCGGGCGCCAGCCTCACCCGCCGGCCATGGCAGGCGGCGATTTCCCGCACCATGTCGCAGGTGGACACGTATTCGCGGTTCTGCGGGAAGTACAGCCCGCCCGCCCCGCTCTCCACCAGCCGTTCTACAAAGGCGCAGAGGGTGTCGATGTAGAGCATGCTGCGCTCGTTTTGAACGCGGGGAAACAGCGGCAGGCTCTGCGCCAGCGCCGAAAGCCGGGGGTAGTTGCCCCGGCAGCCGCGGCCGTAGATCATGGGAGGCCGGAGCACGGCCACGCGGAAGGAATCGTCCGCCAGCTCGCCAAGCGCCTGCTCCGCCTTCCATTTGCTCACGCCGTAATGGGTGTTGGGCGCGGGCTGCGTATGCTCGGTGATGCGCCCGCAGGTCAGGCCGTAGACGCTCATGCTGCTGAAGAACACAAACTGCCTGACGCCCTGCGCCTTGGCCGCCCTGGCCACCTCCAGCGCCAGCTCACGGTTGACGCGGTCGTAGAGCGCCTCGTCGCCGGGCTGCTCTTTTCTGTGCGCCAGCCCCGCCACGTGGATGACGCAGCCGCAACCCAAAAAGGCGCTTGCATCCCAAGCGCCGTGCAGG
>USFL01000244.1 GCA_900553905.1 uncultured Eubacteriales bacterium
GAGGCGCAGGAGGCCTATCTCAAGGAGCTGATGCTGCGCAACATCGGCGGCTATGACTTCGTATATGCTACGGTGGCGGCGCTGCCGCTGACATGCCTGGGCATCCAGCGGCACGGAGGCTGGCGGCGCGCGGCCTTCTGCGCGCTGTTGGCGGCGCAGGCGGTCATGGTGGCGTTGTCGCAGTATACCTACGCCATGCTGTTTGCGGCGGCCATTCTGGCGGTAGAGGGCATCGGACTGGCGGTGCGCGCCGCCTCGCGCGGGCGCGTGGGGCTGGGTGCGTCGCTCCTGTGGGGCGCGCTGCCGCTGGCGGCTGCGTTTCTGCTGCGCGTACCGCTGACTGCGCTGGCCGCCGAGGTGTGCGAGAGGCTGGGGCTCACCAATTTTGCCTTCAGCTTCCGTCAGCTGCTGCTGGCGCTGGAAGGGGGCGCGACCAGCGCGGACTCCCGCCTGGCGTACTATCTGACGGCCCTGGAGGGCTTTTTCCGCTCGCCGCTCACGGGCAGCCTGCTGGGCGGCGAAAAGCTGCTCAGCCAGCACAGCGACCTTCTGGACGCATTGAGCGGCACGGGAATACTGGGCACGGCGCTGATGGGCGGCATGCTGTGGCTGATGGGGCGCGGAGCCTTCCGCGGCCTGAAAAAAAGCCCCGCCAAGGCGCATCTGATCCTGACGGGGGTTGCCGTGGGCGTGACCGCGCTGCTGGGCACGGTGGTGTACAGCCGGGATATCGCGGCCGTGACGATGATGGGCGCACTGCTGGTGCTGGAAGGCGAAGCGGCACAGGCGTGAAGCCGTCGCGCGGTCGTCACCGGTCCGTTTCTCCGGCCACGCTGCTTCCGGCGGGGCAAATCTCGCGCACGGTGAGCACGCCGGCCTCCACGGTGAAGCGCACGTCCAGGCCGGCGAAAAGCAGGCCGTAGACGCGACCCGGCTCATGCTGATAGCCGGGACGGGGGTCCTGGGCCAGCGTATCGAGAAGGGCCTGCCGCCTCTCCGGGGGGACGGGCGCGAGCACGCCGGCGTCGGCCCGCACCTCAAGAGCGGCCAGCGGGGCGGGCGCGAAGCCGCCCCGTGCGTCGGGGTGGCTGTCGGTGTAGGGCAGATAGGGTTTGATATCCAGAATCGGAGTGCCGTCCATGAGGTCGGCGCCGCATACATGCAAAACGGGCCCCAGCGCGGGGTCCGTTTCGATTCGCTCCAGGCGCACGGAGGACAGGCCGATGGCGTTGGGCCGAAACGGCGACCGCGTGGCAAATACGCCCATGCGCCGGTTGCCGCCCAGCTTGGGCGGCCGTACCGTGGGCGACCAGTCCCTGCCCATGCACTGGGAAAACTGCCAGATCAGCCACAGATGGCTGAAGCCTTCCAGCCCCCGAAAGGCGTCAGGATTGCGGTATTCAGGCTCGAACACCACGCGCGCCGTCAGGCTGTCCACCAGCCCGCTCTGGCGCGGGATGCCGAATTTCGTGCCAAAATCGCTGCGGATGCGCGCGATGATACGAACCGTCATGCACTCGCTCATGGCTGGTCGTCCTCTTCGCTCGTGTCCAGCAGTTCCACCAGCGACAGGCTGCGGATGTGCCACTGGTTGTTTTCCTTGACCAAAGTCGCGCTATAGCGTCCGCCCTGCCACTTGGGGGGCGATTCATACCCCTCGCCGTACAGCGCGCGCGCCGCCTCCGCATAATCGCCGTCTACCCGCCCGTCGATGCGGGGGATGGTTTCGGTAAATTCCACACGTGCCGTGCTTTCCCACGGCCAGCACCACATCCAGGTCATCTCCAGCCGGTGGTCGATGCCGCGCACGGTGTAATAGGTGTACGGGCTGCGCCCGTCGATGGCCAGGAGCAGGTTTTCGTCCCGCTGGAGGTAGCTGCCCTGGAAAAATTTCGTCAGCTCCGAGGGCGATTCGCCCATCATGATCACCTGGGCGCGCTTGGCCATGCCGTCCTTGAGCACGATGTAAATGTTGGAGGCGTTCATGGCATAGTAAAACGTGACCGTAAACAGCCCCAGCAGCACCGTGATCAGCAGCAGCCTTCCCGCCAGATACCAGATAAACCGGCGCAGCTTGCGCATGCGGCAGGCCTCCTTCCTTTCAAAAGCGTGCCACCATTATAGCAAAGCGCGGACATTTTCGCAATCGAGGGAAAGGGTTGGCATTGTAAAACCGGGTTGCGCAAAGCGTGAACAAGTGGTATCATGCCGGTGACGAAAGTCGGGGAGGGACCTTGTGAATGCGTAAACGGTATGAAACGGTCATTTACGACCTGGACGGAACGCTGCTCAACACGCTGGAGGATCTGGCCAACGCGGTCAACCACGCCCTGCGGGAAAGCGGCTATCCCGAACGCACGCTGGAAGAGGTGTGTCGTTTTGTGGGCAATGGCGTGGGTCAGCTGATCCACCGCGCGCTGCCAGCGTCTGCGGACGGCGACGAGGAAGCCTTCCAGGAGACCCTGCAGGCGTTCAAGAGCTATTACGCGCGCCATAATAACGATACCACCGCGCCCTATGACGGCATCGAGGCGCTGCTGGACCGGCTGTATCAGGCAGGCGTGCGGCAGGCCATCGTTTCCAACAAGAACGATCCCAACGTCAAGGCGCTCACGCGCGACTATTTCAGCCGGTGGATTCCGCTGGCGGTGGGGGAGCAGGAGGGCGTGCGCCGCAAGCCCGCGCCGGATACGGTCCTCAAGGTGATGGAGGAATGGGGCTGCAAGCCCGCCGAGGTGCTCTACGTGGGCGACAGCGACGTGGATGTGGAAACCGCCCGCAACGCCGGGGTGGACTGCGCGGCGGTCTGCTGGGGCTTCCGCACGGAGGACGAGCTGCGCGCCGCGGGCGCCACGGCCCTGTTCCATACGCCTGGGGAGCTGGGGGATTACATTCTGGGCGCTTCGGCTGAAAAACGATAAAAAACGAAGAAAAAAGCTGATTTTATTCGCATCGACCGGAAATTCAAAAGCGGCCGATGCTATTTTTGATCTTCTTTGACCATTAAGAGACGTTTTGATAGATTGACTTTCTTTGACCATTATATTATACTAACGGCGTGGTCAGGAGGAAAGGACCACGGGAGAAATCCCCGAAAGCCTCCGGGCCGCAGAAAAGAACCTGTCGTCTACACCACGCGGCAAACGCCGCATTTGCAAGGAGGATGCTTTATGTATACGATCGTTCCGTTCCGTCGCGCTTTTGATTCCGCTTTTGCCCCGCTGTTCAACGACCACTTTATGCGCGAGTTTTTCGACGCCAGCAACGCGCCGGAGATGCGTGTGGACGTCCGTGAAAAGGAGGACGCCTTCCTGCTGGAAGCCGACCTGCCGGGCGTGAAGAAGGAAAACATCAGCCTCGATGTCAATGACGGCGTGCTGACCATCAGCGCCGATATCAACCAGGAGAAGAAGGAGACCAAGGAAGGCTATGTTTGCAGCGAGCGCCGCAGCGGCCATGTGGAGCGGTCCTTCAACCTGGAGGGCATCGACGTGGGCGGCATCAAGGCCGATTATCAGCAGGGCGTGCTGATGGTGCGC
>USFL01000245.1 GCA_900553905.1 uncultured Eubacteriales bacterium
CGCTGCCCGGGCGCGAAGCTGATCGGCACGGGATATCTCCCAAATCACCGTCTGGAGTTTTACCTCCACGCCACGGTGGAGCGCAGCCGCGCAAGGGACGCCCGCGTGCCGGTGGCCGTCTGGGAAATCGACGAGACGGACGAGCAGAGCCTCGACCGCTACGAGGGGTTCCCGACCTACTACGTCAAGCGCAAGCGGCGGGTGATCCTTTCCGACGGCTCTGAAATCGAGGGCATGGTGTACATCATGCGCCTCATCCGGCTGCATCCCCCGACAGCAGGCTACTACCAGGGGATCCGCGACGCATACAAGCGACTTGGCTTCCGCGACGACATCGCGCGGGTGCTGGAGCCCGCCCTTTTCCGCAGCCGGGCACGCAGCGGCTTTCAAATCCGCTGAGCCCCATCCACGCGGCAGGCCCGCCCTCCTTGCGAGGCGCGGGCCTGTTTGGCTTACGTCGTGCTTTGGCACCGGGTGGGGCGTATGCCCAAGCCCGAGGTTTCAGGCGGCACGTGCGCCAACGTGGGCCGCGTGGCAAAGCAAAAAGCGCCGGGCATTTGCTTGACGCTTTCTCCTGCGTTTGCCTTACGAATCGACCACGTTTGCGGCCACTCGGATGCCGCCGTCCGGGCCGCTCTTGAATCGGACGAGCACCGCGCCGTCCGCCGCGCGGAACTTTGCCTGAAAGGGCTGCGGCCACAGCTCGCTCAGGCCGGGGCAGCTTTCAAATGCCTCGAGCCTGTGCCATTCGGCGTTTTCCGGATCCTCCTGGCAAAGAAGGAAGATGCGTTGCAAGTCCTCGCTCTGCGTGTGCAGGACAATTCCCATGACCTCGTGTGCCGGGCGCGCTTTGAAATCGGCAGGCGGTCTTTGGGGCTGAAACGCTGCCCAGCAGGCCAGCGGATACTGCTGCTTCATGAAGGCCAGCATGGCTTCCGCCGTGCCGCAATCATCGCAGACGTACACGTCCGCCACGCGGCTCAGGGCGTTGGTATGTACCGGTTCCTTCATCCGGTCTTTTCCGCAGCGGGGGCAGGGCATGTGCTCTCCGGCCTGCTGCCTGGCTTTCAAATCCAGCAGCTTACGTTCCATCCGTTCCGTCAAGGGCTTCTCCTCCTTCCAAATTCACCACCGCGCACGCGTCCGCGTCGTAGACTACGCCCAGCGAAGAACCGCCGTCCCACGCGACGTGAATCGCGCCGATGTCATCCACAGCGATCACGGTATCCAGCGTACCCGCTTTCAAATCGGGCCGGTAGGGATCATCCATGTGCATCAGCTTCACCCGCGCGCCGGGTTTGTAGCGTTCACGCAGCCATGCCAGTTTCTCAGGGGTCGGTCCGAGCATTGCGATCCACTCCTTTCCGTTTCTGAATCGTTTTGCCCGGCAGCTCTCCGGTGATGAAGGCGTGATATACGCGCCCGCCGTCCCGCGCTCCGGCCAGATACATTTCCAGCGCCAGCGCGGCGGTGTAACCCATCCACAGATCGTCCCGCGCGGTCAACTCCTCGTTGGGGTGAACTTCGGTTTCGTCCAGCGCCGCGTGCAGTTCGCGCAGCGCCCTGCCAAAAGAGGGGCTGCGCTCGGGGTGCGCTCTCAAATCCCGCTCCACCGTGTCGATGCGGCTCAGCGCCGCCTCCCGAAACCAGTCCATCCATGCGCTCATGTTTCCGATCCTTCCTTCGCTGCCTGCTGTTCCCGGCGCAGCTGCGCATACTTCTCCCGGTGCGCGCGCATCCCTGCCTCGTTTCTGAATGCGGCATAGCCGCTAAGGTGGCCCATAAGCACGCGGCGCAGTTCCTTGTGCTCCGGCCCGCCAAAGCCCAGCCGCGTCAGCAGGCTGTTGGCGCGGTACTTCTCGTTTTCAGGGTCCGCGTCCGCCTTGAGGAACACGCGCTTGGCATCTTTTGCGTGCCTGAGCATCGCGCACAGTAGTGTTCCGTACACCTGCCAGCGGGTCGGGTCGCGCTCGTCCAGGGTTGCCTCGAATGTGAACTTGCTGTCCCGGATACGGCAACCCTTCAGCGTTTCCGCCGCCAGGCCGTCCGCAAGCCGGGCTTCCCAATCAGCCAGGGTCTGCGCTTCATCCAGCCGCTCCACCAGCTGCCGGTCGATGTACAGGGCGTCGCTTTGCGTCATCCGGCGGAGGATGTGCTGATTGCTGTACAGCGTGTGCATAAGGTTCTTCAGCTGCGGAACCGTCCAGTCCTCCACCGGGAAGCTGAGTTCCATCTGCGTGGTTTCGGAGTCCTGCTCCGTCGGTTCCGCCTTTGCCGCGGGAGCCTCCGCTTCGGAATCCGCCGCCGTGTCCGTCAGCCAGCCTCGTTCCATCAGCATCGGCCTGAGCGTTTCCAGCAGCGCCTCGTCATCGCTTGCGATGCTTCCGTCGCGCTCAACCGTCAGGCCACCGATCCTGTAGGCGCAGGTCGGTGTGCGCAGGTAGACCGCCGGGCTGCCAAGCCGCTCCGAAATCGCTTGAACCATTTCTCTGCGCTCCGCGGGGTTCGTTTGTAGCGTCATGTTGATCCCTCCGTTCGTTTTGGGTAGTGACATATACGCTCTGAACCGATAAAAAGTCAAGCGGTTGGCGGCACACATCCCGATTTATCTTTGAGCATGCGCGCCAGCCCGCATATTGCGCCGTCCACGTCGCCGGAGATCGCCTGCCCGCGAAGGGTCAGCAGCGTGTGCCGGGGCAGGACGCCGCGATACGATTTCAAATGCTTGAGAAACTCAGACTGTGTCATGCGCGCCTCCAACAAAAACGCCCCCGCGGGGATGCTCCGCGAGGGCCTGCCTGTATTCTTCGATGATTTTACCTTATCACATTTTCAAGTGTGCATCAAGGGGAACTCGGAGGAACTCAGAGGAACTATGCGGTCCTCTTGCGGCTTTTCGAATCGAAGCCGCCGCCTTGCATGCCCCGCAGGTGTATTTTCGGTTCCGCATGTAGCTTTGCGAAAAGGTCGGCTTTCCGCAGATGTGGCACGGCGGATAATACACGGTGCTGCCGTTTCCCGACCGGCGGATCGTGACGCCGTCCTGCTGTGCTTCCCGGTAGCTCACGGACACCCGCTCCTTTCCTGCAGAATCCTGTCGACCACGTCCAGGGCGCGCTCGTGCATTTTGCGAAGCCAGCGATTGGTGTAGTGCATGTCCAGCGAGATCTGTTCCCAGGTCATAAAGCACAGATACCGCTTCTCCAGAATCAGGCGGTAGTTCTCGTTGCGCACCCTGGCGATGGTCTTTGAAATGTCCATCTTGATGTCGACGAACCGGTCGATCTCCTCGTTGATGGATTCCTCGGCTTCCATCAGGCGGATGACCGAATCCTCCAGCGCGTGCACATTGCGGGTGCGGGAGACCACCTCGCTGTCGTAGGCGGTCGTGATGCGCTGTGTCAGGGCGCGAAGCTGGCTGAGCTGCATCAGCCGGTCGTTGATATGCTGGTCAAGCCGGTACGCCTGCCCGAGATATTCCTTTGCGTTCATCGTTTTACACCTCCAGCTGTGCTTTCACGGCGTTCATCAGCGCCG
>USFL01000246.1 GCA_900553905.1 uncultured Eubacteriales bacterium
CCAAAGTGAATTCGTATCGCCCGGCTTTGCCGGGCGGGCGGGGAGTTTGCGCCCCTGGGCGCAGACATTTTTTAAGCATCTGGCGGAAAAGGCCGCCGCAGGCGGACTTTTTCGACAAGTTGGGGGGAGGACGTTGGTCCTCCCCCTCCTGACGTTATGCGCTTTTGAGCCTCATGGAGCACCAGTCCACCGCGGCGAAGATGCCGCGAACGAGCCAAAGCAGCAGGCACACCGGCACGAGCAGCAGGCAGCAAAGTCCAAAGCCCGTCCAGAACAGGCCGTCTGCCAGACGGCGGCGCAGCGGGGAGACGGTTCTGATCATGGCCGTCACCTCATTCGCTGACGATGCGGTAGTACACGCGGGCCGTGAGCAGGTACACCGCGCCGTACAGCACCGCAAAGCCCGCAAAGCTGCCCAGCGCGCAGCCGGCGATCAAAGTTACATTGGTCATGCTGAGCGCCCGGAACATGGTGACGATGCCCGGAAAGGCGAAGGTTACGTGCAGCCCAGCGGCCGCCAGCGGCAGGAAGAACACGATCAGAATCTGCGAGGAGATGGAGCGGCGAATCTCCCGGCGGCTCAGGCCGACCTTGCGCATGATGCGGTAGCGCTCGCGGTCCTCATAGCCCTCGGTGATCTGCTTGTAGTAGATGATGAGGATCATGGCCATGGTGAACAGGAGCCCCAGGAACAGGCCCACGAAGAGCAGCCCGCCATAGAGCGTCATCAGGTTCTCCCGCAGCTCCCGACGCTCGGCCACGCTGATGAAGCCGTTTTCCTGTGCGCCGTCCCGCAAAAGCCCGGCGACGGCCTGGGAAAGCTCCGGCGAGGCGGGGGAGAGATAGAAGCTCATCGTGGTGCGGATGTCGGAGGCATAGCTGTCATAGACCGATTGCTGCTGCCGGTTGAGACGCTCAAGCGTGTCCATGCTGTCAACGACGAGGCAGTAGTAGTCGTAGATGCTCGCCAGCGCCTGCCCTGCGCCCAGCCCGTCGGATATGCGCGCCTTGATGCTGAAGGTCTCCTCCAGCAGGCGCAGGGTATCGCCCTCATAGTTTCCGCGGGTACATTCCAAGAGCACTTCGCCTGGCAGCAAGGTCTCGCTTCGGCCCAGCATGCGGTTGTAATCGTCCAGCGGAATCACCTGGAAGGTGGCGGGAGCGCCGAAGAGGGCGTCGCTTTCGGTGAAGGAGACGGTGCTCACAAAGCCCTCCGCGGAAGGCAGGGCCGAGAAGGAGAGGTAGCGGTAGGTCCAGGTGTCCTCGCGCGAGGCGCCCGCCTGCCGGAGCGTCTCGTCCACGGCAGCCTCCAGCGCGGACACATCCGTGGAGGCGGAACGCACGTCGATGTCCGAGCGCAGGCGGCTGTTGAGCGTGTCCTCCATGCCCAGCCACAGGGAGAGGGTGGAAAACACCATCACCAGCACCATCGTGGACAGGACGCACACGTTGGCGAGGCCCACGGCGTTTTGCTTCATGCGGTAGATCATGCCGGACACGCTGATGAAGTGGTCCGGCTTGTAATAGTAGCGCCGGTTTTTGCGCAGGGCCTTGAGCAGCGTGACGCTGCCGGAGGTGAACAAAAGATAGGTGCCTGCGATCACCAGCAGCACCGCGATAAAAAAGAACAGAATCATCACGGCCGCATCCTTGACGGTTGCGCTCAGCCAGTAGCCCGCGCCCAGCGCGGCGAGGCCCAGCAGCGACAGAAGCCACCGCGCCTTGGGCTCGCGTTCGCCCACCTCGGCGCTGCGCAAAAGCTCCACGGGCCGGGCGAAGTAGACCTGCCGGACGGAATTGACCCAGATCAGGACAAAGGTCAGGCTGACGAGCGCGGCCGTATAGCGCATGGAGCCGGGCGAGAGGGCGAACGTGAGGGAAACCGACTGTCCCACCAGCCGGGTGAGGAGCATGTGCATCAGTTTGTCCAGAAGCACGCCCGCGGCCAGGCCCAGGACCAGGCTGATGAGGAGCATCAGCGCCGTCTCCCACAGGAGCAGGCGGGCCAGGTGGCGCTTTTCCATGCCCAGGATGTTGTAGAGGCCAAACTCCTTCTTGCGCCGGCGCATGAGGAAGCTGTTGGTATAGAACAGGAAGATGACGCTGAAGATGGAGGTGACCACGATGCCCAGCTGAAGCGAAAAGGCCAGGGTGCCCGAATAATCGGTGGTGACGTTTTGCAGGGAGCCGATGATGTACATCATGGCCGTAGTGAGCACGGCGGTGAGGATATAGGGATAGTAGATGCTGCGGTTTTTCTGGTACAGCCCCTCGGCGCCGTCCAGCCCGCGGTAGAGCTGGTGGAATACCTCGCCGTCCTTAATGAACATCACGCGCGCGGCGTGGCTGGCCGCCTTGACCGAGTGGGTGACCATGAGGAGGGTCTGGCCGTCCTCGTTGATTTCGCCAAAAAGGCGCAGAAGGCTGTCCGTGGCGCGGCTGTCCAGCGCGCCGGTGGGCTCGTCCGCCAGGATGAGCTGGGGCCGCGTGATGAGGGCGCGGGCCACCGCGGCGCGCTGCTTCTGACCGCCGCTGACCTCGTAGGGAAATTTGGAGAGGATGCCGCCGATGCCCAGCTTCTGGGCGATGGGGCCGAGGCGGTTTTCCATCTCGCGGTAGGGGCAGCCCGCCAGCACCAGAGGCAGAAAGATGTTGTCGCGGATGGAGAAGGTGTCCAAAAGGTTAAAGTCCTGAAACACAAAACCCAGGTTGTCCCGGCGGAAGGCAGAGAGCTCCTTTTCCGAAATGGCGGAAAGAAGCTTTCCGTTTAAGCGCACCTCGCCGCGGGTGGGCTTGTCCAGCGCGGCCAGGATGTTGAGCAGCGTGGTCTTGCCGCTGCCGCTTTCACCCATGATCGCCACGTATTCGCCCTTTTCCACCGAAAAGGTCACGTCGGTCAGCGCCTGCACCTGGCTGGCGCCAAAGCGGGTGGTATAGATCTTTTGCAGATGATCGACTTCCAGCATTGCCATGAGGCATACCTCCTTTGTTCGAGTCAGAGTATACCTTACGGCGGAACCGCGCGCCATGGATTTGCCTTACAGTTTGCCCGCGCAGCTTACGCTTTTGTCATCCTGGGCTATTCCGCCCGCATGCGCAGGCTCTCCAGCCCGATGGTCACCCGCGTGCCGCGCCCCGGCTCGGAGGCGATGGCGATGGTGTGGCCGAGCTGGTCCAGCACGCGCTTGGAAAGGTAGAGCCCAAGGCCCGTGGCGCGCTTGTCCCTGCGGCCGTTGAGGCCAGTGTAGCCGTGGTCGAACACGCGCGGCAGGTCCTCCGGGGCGATACCGATGCCCGTATCCTCCACGATGATGGCATGGGCGGCCTCGTCGGCGCGCAGCGTCACGCTACCCCGGCGGGTATATTTGACCGCGTTGCTGAGCACCTGTTCGAGAACAAAGGCCAGCCACTTCTCATCCGTGAGGGCGCGAAGCGTCGTTTCCTGATAGTTTAGACGCAGCTTTTTTTCGATGAACAAGGGCGCGAAGCGGCGCGCCGAGGCGCACATCACGGCGTTCACGTCGCACTCGCGCAGGG
>USFL01000247.1 GCA_900553905.1 uncultured Eubacteriales bacterium
GACTTTTGTCCGCATTGCGCTGCCCATGATCAAGCCGGGCATCGGCGCACTGGCGATCTTCACCTTCATCAACTCGTGGAACGATTACTTCATGCAGTTGATCATGCTGTCCAGCACCAGCAAGCTGACGATCTCTCTTGGTATCGCCAAGCTGCAGGCCGAGAACTCCACCGACTACGGCCTGATCATGGCCGGTGCCGCGCTGGCAGCCGTGCCCATCATCATCGTGTTCCTGGCCTTCCAGAAGTACTTTACGAAGGGCATCACGATGGGCGCTGTCAAGGGCTAAAAACGCAAAACGGGGTGTTATGGCGGGGTTCTCTCCCCCAGTCGCTGCGGCGACAGCCCCCTCGCAGAGGGGGCCAAGGGGGTCTTGCCTCCCTCTGCGAGGGAGGTGCCGCCTGCAGGCGGCGGAGGGAGAGAGCCTTGCCATTGCCCGAAGCCTACCCGCACAGAAAAGCCTTCCCCCTCGGGGGAAGGTGTCTGTGGCCCCGACCACAGACAGATGAGGGGCAGCCTGCCGGAGATTGCCCGCAAACGGGCCGTGTCAGCAGGCTCCGCCCTCATCAGTCACCTTCGGTGACAGCTTTCCCCCCTCGGGGGAAGCCTTTACATACAGTTTTACGAACAGGGAGTGTTTGTATATGAAAGACATCAACAAATATCGCGGCATTATCCCCGCCTTCTACGCCTGCTACGCACCCGACGGCTCTATCTCCACCGAGGGCGTCAAGGCACTGACCCGCCACCTGATCGCCAAGGGCGTCAAGGGCGTTTACGTCGGCGGCTCCTCCGGCGAGTGCATCTACCAGCACCCGAATGAGCGCAAGGCCGTGCTGGAGGCCGTCATGAGCGAGGCCAAGGGCAAGATCACCGTTATTGCCCACGTCGCCTGCAACAACACGGCGGACTCCGTCGAGTTGGCCGCCCATGCTGAAAAGTGCGGCGTTGACGCCATCGCGTCCATCCCGCCGATCTACTTCCACCTGCCCAACTACGCCATCGCGGACTACTGGAACGCCATGAGCGCCGCCGCGCCCAACACCGAGTTCATCATCTACAACATCCCGCAGCTGGCCGGTACCGCCCTGACGATGCCCCTGCTGAACGAGATGCTCAAGAACCCCAACGTCATCGCGGTTAAGAACTCCTCGATGCCCACCCAGGACATCCAGATGTTCAAGGATGCCGGTATTCAGGCGCGCGGTGCGGACGGCTTCGCCGTGTTCAACGGCCCCGATGAGCAGTTTGTCTCCGGCCGTGTCATGGGCGCTGACGGCGGCATCGGCGGCACCTACGCCGTCATGCCCGAGCTGTTCCTCAAGATGAACGAGCTGATCGAGAAGGGCGACATCCCCGCTGCCCGCGAGATCCAGTACAAGGCGGACCGCATCATCTACAAGATGTGCGAGGCCCACGGCAACCTGTACGCGGTCATGAAGGAGATCCTGCGCCGCATGTACGGTTTGGAGCTGGGCGGCGTGCGCGCCCCGCTGCCGGGCCTGATCCCCGAGGATGAGCCCATCGTGGCCGAGGCGCAGAAGATGATCGAGGACGCCGTCGCGGCCCTGTAAGAGGTGTGAAATGATCGTAGATTCGTTTGATTACATTGCCTGCTACAAGGGTCTGCACCCGAATCTGGACAAGGCCATCGACTGGCTGAACAGCCACACGCTGGACGCGCTGGAAAACGGCAAGACCATCATTGACGGCGAGAACGTCTTTGTCAACGTGATGGACGCCGACCTGCGCGATGCCGACGGCGCTGCGTTCGAGTACCACCGCCGCTATGCCGACCTGCAGATCGACCTGACCGGCAGCGAGCATCTGGGCTGGGCGTCCGAGGGCACGGAGCAGGGCGAGTTTGACGAGGAAAACGACTTCGGTCTGCGGATCGGCCCCGAGCACTGCGGCATGACGCTGGGTGGGGGACGCTTTGCCGTGTTCTTCCCCGGTGAGCTGCACAAGCCCAGCTGCAAGACCCCCGGCTGCGACCACGTAAGAAAAGCCGTGGTCAAGATTTTGATGAAATAATTTGCATTCCCCAAGCCTTCCCCCTTGGGGGAAGGTGGCCCCGCAGGGCCGGATGAGGGGTAAGCTATCGGTGGTTGCCCGTAAACGGGCTGCCGCCGTAAGCTCCGCCCTCATCAGTCACCTTCGGTGACAGCTTCCCCCGAGGGGGAAGCCTTTTTGCGTATAGAAAGGAGCCTTTCCCATGACCCACGAACAAATCTTCAACCAAATCAAGGGCGGCCTTATCGTCTCCTGCCAGGCGCTGGAGCATGAGCCGCTGTATACAAAAGAGGGCGGCGTCATGCCGCTGATGGCCAAGGCGGCGGCACAGTCCGGCGCTGTCGGCATCCGCGCCAATACGGTGCGCGACATCACCCAGATCAAGCAGGTCGTGGACCTGCCGGTCATCGGCATCATCAAAAAGGATTACCCCGGCACGCCGATGTACATCACCGTCACGATGCAGGAGGTTGACGAGCTCGTCGCCTGCGGCGTGGACATTCTGGCCGTGCAGGGCACCGGTGCCCTGCGCCCCAACGGGCAGACGAGCGCCGAGTTCATCCGCGCCATCAAGGAGAAGTACCCCGACCAGCTCGTTATGGCCGACTGCGACAACATTGAGAACGCGCTGGCCTGCGCGGGGGCCGGTGCGGACTTTGTCGGCACGACGATGCGCGGCTACACGCCCGAGACGACGGGCATCAACGATGTGAACTTCGGCTTTATCGCCCAGCTCGCGCGGGAGTGCCCGGCCAAGGTCATCGCCGAGGGCCATATCCACACGCCGGAGCAGGCCGTGCAGGCGCTCTACGCCGGTGCGTTCGCCCTCGTCGTCGGCGGTGCCATCACCCGCCCGGCGGAGATCACGGCCCGCTACACCGCGGCCATCAACAACCACAAATAAGCAGGTGCGCTATGAGTAAAACCTATCTGGGTGTCGACATCGGCGGCACGGCGGTCAAGCTGGGGCTCGTCGATGAGAACGGCAGGGTGCTGCGCCGCGCCGAGCGCAGCGTCAGCTTTGACGGCTACAAAACGCCGATCCTGGATACCGTGCAGGCGGCCATCCACGAATTTCTGACCGCGGACGCGCCGAGGCTCGAAGGCATCGCTGTGTCCGCCACGGGCCAGATCGACAGCCGCCGCGGCGTGGTCGCGGGAACCTGCGGCAATTTCCCGGGGTGGATCGGCGTGGACATTAAAGGTACGCTGGAGCGTGCCTTCGGCCTGCCCGTCACCGTCGCCAACGACGCCAACTGTATGCTGCTGGGCGAGGTCTGGGCCGGTGCGGCTAAGGGCTATACCGATGTCATCGGTGTAACGCTGGGCACCGGCGTCGGCGGCGGCATCCTGACCGGCGGACGTCTGCTGGAGGGTGCGCGCGGCCTTGGCGGCGAGCTGGGGCATTTCCGTCTGCACGCGCTGGACGGCGTGGCCTGCACCTGCGGGGCCATCGGCTGCTATGAGCGCTACGCCGCGACGACGGCGCTGGTCCGCAGCGCCCAGGCGGC
>USFL01000248.1 GCA_900553905.1 uncultured Eubacteriales bacterium
TGGGCGAAAACGCCGCCACCGCCGACGCGGCGGGCGTGAACGTGACCGCCTACAAATACCTGGCCACGCTGGTGGGGGGCATGCTGGCGGGTCTGGGCGGATTGTATTTCGTGATGGAATATACCGGCGGCACCTGGGTCAACAACGGCTTTGGCGACCGTGGATGGCTGGCCATCGCGCTGGTGATCTTCGCCCGCTGGCGGCCGCTGAACGCCATCTGGGGCAGCATCCTCTTCGGCGGGCTGTACATCCTCTATCTCTACATCCCCGGCCTGGACCGCAGCATGCAGGAAATCTTCAAAGCCCTGCCCTATGCGGTGACCATCGTGGTGCTGGTGATTACCAGCCTGCGCAAAAAACGCGAGGATCAGCCGCCCATGAGCCTGGGCGTGGCCTATTTCCGCGAGGACCGAGGCTAAGCAAAGGAGCATACCGCATGACCATCATCGACACCCATGCTCATATTTACCCCGATGCCATTGCGCTCAAGGCGGCGCAGTCCACCGGAACCTTCTACGATATTCCCATGTGCCTGGACGGGACGCTTGGCCAGCTGATGGCCCATGGCGAGGCGGCTGGCATCTCCCGCTTTCTGGTGCACAGCGTGGCGGTCACCCCCAGCCGCGTGCATTCCATCAACGATTATCTGATGCGCGTATCCGCCGAGCATCCGGACCGGCTGATCGGCTTTGGCACGCTGCACCCGGAGTATGAGGATGTACCCGGCGAGCTCGACCGCATCAAGGCCGGCGGCCTGCACGGTGTGAAGCTGCACCCGGATATCCAGACCTTCCTGCTCGACGACCGCCGCTCGGTGGACATGTTCCGCGCGATGGCGGAGCGGGGCCTGCCCGCGCTGGTGCATACCGGCGATTTCCGCTACGCCTACAGCCAGCCCCAGCGCATGGCGCGCGTACTGGACCAGGTGCCGGACCTCAAGGTGATCTGCGCGCATCTGGGCGGCTGGTCGGTATGGAACGAGGCGTGGCGGGTGCTGGCCGGACGGCCCAACGTGTGGGTGGATACCTCCTCCAGCCTGTACGCCCTTGAGCCGGAGGAGGCCGCGCGCATCATCCGCCGTTATGGCACGGACCGCGCTTTCTTCGGTACGGATTACCCCATGTGGGACCCGGAGGAGGAGATGGCGCGCTTTCTGCGTCTGCCGCTGACGGACGGGGAGCGGGAGCAGATTTTCCATCTGAACTTCGAGGCGTTCCTGCGGGACCTGGGATAAGCTTCATCCGTCCTGCTCGCGCAGGAATTCGCGCATCATATAGCCGGTTGTCTTGAGATAAAGGATATACCACCAGGTTTCGTTGGTTTCGTCCAGCACCTCCACCACCTCGCCGATGGGCACGCGCGCGCGGATGACGGCGTCGCGGGAGGGCCGGCCGCGCAGGTTGACGGTCGAGCCGCGTTCGGCCCATACCTCGGCCAGACGCGGGTCAGCGTCGGGCGGCGGCGCGGGCTGGGGCGATTCGTCACTGTCGTAGTTCACGGCGTTGAGCTCGCCCGCGCAGTACCAGCGCGACAGATCGGTGTCGATGCGCACGGCGGGCGGCGTGGCGTTGATGATCTTCAGCGGCCGGACGCTCACCACCAGGCCGATGTGGTAGTAATCATAGGGCAGGTTGGGATCATAATACCGCCCGCCGGGTTTGTATTCCGCCTTCATATGGCTGGTATCCTCGCGCGCCTTGAAAATGGCCATGCCCACGCGCAGCTGGCTGGCGCTGGTCACGCGCCGCACGTCATGGCAGTACACCCGGACAATGCGGTTGGAGCCGTGATAGATGCGCTCGCCGAACTGCTTGTAGGCGTAGACGAACGCGCCGGAGCAGTCGATGCCCGCCGGACCGTTGGTACCGGGGGAGGCGTAGGGCCAGCCCAGCATGGTATAGAAAACGTCCACCAGCTTGTTGACTGGGATCATATCGTTCCTTCCTTTCGTGCGCGGCTGCGCACGGTACAGGATATGCCCCGCGGCGCCGCGGGGTGCGAAAACGGGGGCCGGGCATTTTGCCCGGCCCCCCTTGCATGTGTACATCAAGCAGGCCTTACGGCCTCACGGCGCTGTCCACATAGCGGCTGCTGGTGCGCACCACAAAGTGACGCCGGCAGCCGCGCGGGCCGTCCGCACCCTCAATGCGCAGGTCCTCCGGCAGGACGAAGCGTATCCGGGGCAGGGTAACGTCTCGCGGGCCGTCGCGATGAGCCGGTACGGTCATGGCGTGAAAGCCGCGCGCGTGTTCCCCGCCTGTTCCATCCACCTCGTGAAGCGTGACGCCTACCGCGACGCGCCTGCCGGGGCACACGTTCCTCAGCACCAGGTTCACATCCAGAACACGGCCCGCGCCATCCTCGTTATGCTGGCTTTCGGCCACGGTGACCGCCTTGTTTTCCTCACAGGGTTCAAAATAGACGTGCGTTTCGCTGGCATCCTGCCCGGCCTCGGCGCCCAGGCGCACGGCTGCGCCCTCGCCGATGATCGCGCACGGCAGGCCTGGTTCGATGTTTGCCATCGTCGTTCCTCCTCCAAGGCATTGTTGCGGGCCTGATGCCCACATCATCAGTATACGGCGGCCCGGCGCGGAGGTGTGCGCCGGGGCGCGTTAAGAAAGCGGGCGAAACTGCAAGCGGAGAGGGCTGGCGTTTGGCCGTGCCATCCCGTATACTGGTATCAGCCTGAAAAAAGGGAGGAAGAGCGCATGAATCTGGGAAGCAATCTCTACAACGCGCGAAAAAAGAGCGGCCTGTCCCAGGAGGAAGTGGCCGAAAAGCTGGGCGTGAGCCGGCAGACGATTTCCAAATGGGAGACGGGCGAAACCTTGCCCGACATCCGCCAGGCCAAGCGGCTGGCGGGGCTCTACCGCCTGACGCTGGACGATCTGATCGCCTTTGACGCGGAGGTGGAGGAGATCGAGCGAACGATCGACAGCATCAGCGAGGAAACGCAGAAAAAGGTGGACTGGACCAAGGTGTGGGGGAAGCGCTACCCGGTGCTGACCACCTATCAGCAGCAGGTGAAGATCAGCGATTATGCCGGGCCTCTCCGCGAGCTTCTGGACCAGCTGAAACGGGAGTACGGCTACAGCGACGTGGACGCCTGCCTGGTGCTCAAGGATATTCTGGCCCATGTGTGGAACGACGGAGGCCGGCACGGACGGAAATAAAGCGATGGGGGAGGCGGCTGGGCCGCTTCCCCCAAACTTATTATGGTTTCAATCCAGCGCCTCCCAGGGCAGGTCCAGGTCCGGCCGGCCGAAGTGCCCGTAGGCGGCGGTCTGCCGGTAGATGGGACGGCGCAGGTCCAGCATGCGGATGATGCCGTCCGGGCTGAGGTCAAAGCGCTCCATCACCTCGCGGCTGAGCTGCTCGTCGGTGCGAACGCCCGTGCCGAAGGTATTCACCTGCATGCTGACGGGTTTTGCCACGCCGATGGCGTAGGCCAGCGCCACCTCGGCGCGCCGGGCCAGCCCCTCGG
>USFL01000249.1 GCA_900553905.1 uncultured Eubacteriales bacterium
CACCTTCGGGTCGCTTTGGTCCCTTCGGGCCCAAGTGCCCACAGGGCACACACTTCCCTCCGGCGCCGGGCGGGCGGGGAGTTTGCGCCAGGGGCGCAAACATTCCTTACGCCGCTTCCCGCCCGGGAGCCCTCCGAAGGAGGGCGAGAGGGAAGCGCCGCAACCCCGGCGGAAAAGATCGCCAACGGCGAGCTTTTCCGACGCGTTTTACGCGCTAAATTGCGCCTGATAGATCTCCCGGTAGAACCCGCCTTTGGCCATCAGCGCCTCGTGCGTGCCCTGCTCCACGATGTCGCCGTCCCGCATGACCAGAATCAGGTCCGCGTTGCGGATGGTCGAAAGCCGGTGCGCGATGATGAAGCTCGTGCGCCCCTTCATGCTCTCGTCCATGCCCTTCTGGATGCGCACCTCGGTGCGGGTATCGACGGAGCTGGTCGCCTCGTCGAGGATCATGATCTTCGGGTCGGCCAGAATGGCGCGGGCGATGGTGAGCAGCTGCTTCTGTCCCTGAGATACGTTGCTGCTCTCCTCGTTGACCACCATCCGGTAGCCGCCGGGCTGCGTGCGGATGAAGTGGTCGGCGTGCGCGGCGCGCGCGGCGGCCTCCACCTCCTCGTCGGTGGCGTCCAGACGGCCGTAGCGGATGTTGTCGGCGATGGTCCCCTCAAAGAGCCACGTGTCCTGAAGCACCATGCCGAAGAGGCGGCGCAGGTCGTCGCGGTCAAACTCGCGGATGTCGCGGCCGTCCACGAGGATGCGCCCGCCGCTCACGTCGTAGAAGCGCATGAGGAGCTTGACCACGGTGCTCTTGCCCGCGCCCGTGGGGCCGACGATGGCGATCTTCTGGCCCGGCAGGATGTGCGCGCTGAAATCGTGGATGATGACCTTCTCCGGCGTGTAGCCGAAGCGCACGTGGTCGAAGGTGACCTCGCCGCGGATGCCCTCCGTGGAGGCGGGATGCGCGGGCGCGGGCTCTTCCTCGGCCTCGTCCAGGAACTCAAAGACGCGCTCGGCGGCGGCCATGGCGCTTTGCAGGATGTTGAAGATCTGCGCGATCTGCGATACCGGCTGGTTGAAACTGCGCACGTACTGGATGAAGCTCTGGATATCGCCCACGGCGATCACGCCCGCGGCGGCGTAGCCGCTGCCCAGCACCACGGCGGCGACGTAGCCGAGGTTGCCGACGAAGGTGGTGATGGGCTGCATCAGGCCGCTCAAAAACTGGGATTTCCAGGCCGAGCGGTACAGCTTTTCATTGACCGAGGCGAAGGCGCGCTCGGCGCTCTCCTGCGCGCCGAAGGCCTTGACCACGACGTGCCCGGCGTACATCTCCTCGACCTGGCCGTTGAGCTCGCCCATGTAGCGCTGCTGGCCGACGAAGTATTTCTGGCTCTTGCGCACCACCAGGCCCATGAGGATGCCGCTCATGGGCAGAATGAGCAGCGCCGCGAGCGTCATCTGCCAGCTGATGGAGAGCATCATCACCGCCACGCCCACCGCCGTGGCCAGCGAGGTGACCACCTGCGACAGGCTCTGGTTGAGGCTCTGGCCGAGGGTATCGACGTCGTTGGTCACGCGGCTGAGCACGTCGCCGTAGGTCACGCGGTCGAAGTAGCCCATGGGCAGGCGGTGGACCTTGGCGGCCAGCCGCCCGCGCAGGCTGTAGGAGAGCTTCTGGCTCACGCCCGTCATGATGAAGTGCTGCGCGAAGCCCAGCGCCGCGCTCACCACGTACAGGGCCGCCAGCCACGCAAGCAGCGCGCCGATGCGCCCGTAGTCGATGCCCGGCCCGCCGCCCAGGCGGCTCATCAGCCCGGCGAAAATCTGCGTGGTCACCTCGCCCATCTTCTTGGGCCCGATGATGGAAAACGCCGCGCTGCCCACGCCCAGCGCCGCCACGGCGATCAGGCTCCAGCGCCAGCGCCCCATCTCGCGCAAAAGGCGGCGCATCGTGCCGGAAAAGTCCTTCGCGCGCTCGCCCGCGCCCATGCCGTGCGGGCCGCCCATGCCCCTGCGGGGCCGGTTATTTCGTTCCATGCGCCAATTCCTCCTTTGAAAGCTGGCTCACGGCGATCTGCCGGTACACCTCGCAGCTTTCCATCAGCTCCGCGTGCGTGCCCTTTCCGGCCAGCCGCCCCTCGTCGAGCACGAGGATCTCGTCGGCGTGCATCACGGTGGATATGCGCTGCGCCACCACGATCACCGTCGCGTCCGCCGCCTCCTGGCCCAGGGCGCGGCGCACGGCGGCGTCGGTCTTGAAGTCCAGGGCGGAGAAGCTGTCGTCAAACAGGTAGATTTCGGGCTTTCGGGCCACCGCGCGGGCGATGGAAAGGCGCTGCTTCTGCCCGCCGGACACGTTCGCGCCGCCCTGGGCGATGTCGCTGTCGTAGCCGCCCTCGCGCTCGAGGATGAATCCCTCGGCCTGCGCGACCTGGGCGGCGCGGCGCACCTGCGCGTCGGGGATGTCCCCGGCGCCGAAGGTCAGGTTTTCGCGCACCGTGCCGCTGAACAGAACGCCCTTCTGCGGCACATAGCCGATGCGCGCGCGCAGGTCCGAAAGGGAGGCGTTTCGCACATCGATGCCGTCCACCGTGACGCGGCCGCCGGTCACGTCGTAGAACCGGGGGATGAGATTGAGCAGCGTGCTCTTGCCCGAGCCCGTGCCGCCGAGGATGGCGGTGGTATGGCCGGGCCGCGCGGTGAAGGTGATGTGGCTCAAGGCGTCCTCGTCCGCGCCGGGGTAGCGGAAGCGCACGTCCTCGAAGCATACCGTCCCGGCCTGCGCGGGGTCAAGGGCCGCGGGGGATTCGGGGCTTTTGACGGCGGGCTCGGTGTCGAGGATCTCCTGAATGCGCCCGGCGGATACGCTGGCGCGCGGCAGCATCACGCTGATGAGGGAGATCATCAGAAACGCCGCGATGATCTGCATCGTGTACTGGATGAAGGCCATCATGTCGCCCACCTGCATGTTGCCCGCGTCGATGCTGCCCGCGCCCACCCACAGGATCAGCACGCACACGGCGTTCATGGCGAGCATCATCATGGGCATCATGCCGCCCATGAGGCGGCCGACGAACAGCTGGGTTTTGCGAAGCGCCGTGGAGGCCGCGTCAAAGCGCTCCTCCTCGCGCTTCTGGGTCACGAACGCGCGGATGACCGGCAGGCCGGTGAGGGTTTCGCGCATGACGAGGTTGACCCGGTCGATCTCAACCTGCATGCGCTTGAAGCGGGGCAGGCCCAGGGCGAAGAGCGCGCCCACGATGGCCAGCACCAGCGCCACGCCCACGGCGATGACCCAGGCCATGGAGCGGTTGGTCTCAAGCGCGCGGATGATGCCGCCCACGCCCAGAATCGGCGCGTAGATGGCGATGCGAAGCAAAAGCACCGTCACGTTCTGCACCTGCTGGATGTCGTTGGTCGACCGGGTAATCAGCGACGCCGTGGAAAACGCGTCCATCTCCTGCTGCCCGAAGCTCAGCACC
>USFL01000250.1 GCA_900553905.1 uncultured Eubacteriales bacterium
AGCGCGTGGCCATCGTGCAAAAGGACCCCAGCTACGGCACGCTGGTGTGCCGCTGTGAGGAGGTCACCGAAGCCGAGATCCGCGCGGCGATCCGCCGCCCGGTGGGTGCGCGGACCATCGACGCGGTCAAGCGCCGCACCCGTGCGGGCATGGGCCGCTGCCAGGGCGGCTTCTGCAGCCCGCGCGTACTGGAGATCCTCTCCGAGGAACTGGGCATCGACCCGACCGAGGTCACCAAGTGCGGCGGGGAAAGCCGCCTGCTGGTAGGCACCATCGCCGAAGCGGCACGAAAGGAGGACGCCTGATATGTTGAGCCAGGAACTTCGCAGCCAGGTGCAATATGTGGACGTGCTGGTGATCGGCGCGGGCCCGGCGGGCATGGCGGCCGCCATCGCTGCGCGTGAGGCGGGCGTCAGCAACCTGCTGGTTTTGGAACGCGAAAACGACATGGGCGGCATTCTGCGCCAATGCATCCATAACGGATTCGGCCTGCACCGCTTCAAGGAGGAGCTGACCGGCCCCGAATACGCCCAGCGCGACATCGACCGCGTGAAGGAGATGGGCATCGAGGTGCGCTGCGGCACCACCGTGCTCAGCGTGGACGGCGACCGCTTTGTGACCGCCGTGAGCCGTGAAAAGGGCGTGCAGCTCTTTGAGACTGGCGCTATCGTGCTGGCCATGGGCTGCCGCGAGCGGCCCCGCGGCGCGCTGGCGACGCCCGGCACGCGCTGCGCGGGCGTGTTCTCCGCCGGCACGGCGCAGAAATTTGTCAACCTTGAGGGCTATATGCCCGGCAAGCGCGTGGTCATCCTCGGCAGCGGCGACATCGGCCTCATCATGGCGCGCCGCATGACGTTGCAGGGCGCCAAGGTGCTGGCCTGCGTGGAACTGATGCCCTATTCCAGCGGCCTCAACCGCAACATCGTCCAGTGCCTGCAGGATTACAATATCCCCCTCATGCTCAGCCATACCGTGATCGACATTCAGGGGCGCGAGCGTCTCTCGGGCGTTACGGTTGCGCAGGTGGATGACAAGCGCCAGCCCATCCCCGGCACGGAGAAGCATTTCGACTGCGACACGCTGCTTCTCTCCGTGGGTTTGATTCCCGAAAATGAGCTCAGCCAGCAGGCGGGCGTGGAGATGAGCCCACTGACCCAGGGCGCGGTGGTGGACGACAGCCTGCAAACCAGCAGGGAAGGCATCTTCGCCTGCGGAAATGTGCTGCACGTGCATGATCTGGTGGACTTCGTCAGCGCCGAGAGCTTCAAAGCCGGCAAGGCCGCCGCGGACTATGTGCAGGGCAAGGCCCGCAAGGGCAGCTATGTCGCGCTCAAGGACGGCGAGGGCGTTCGCGGCGTGGTACCCCAGCGCCTGCTCAAGCCCGAGGGCGAGGCGCAGAGCGTGCAGGTCATGTTCCGTCCGGCAGGGGTATATGAGAACGCGACCCTGTGCGTGATGGACGGCGACCGCGAGGTTCTCCGGCAGCGCAAGCGCATCCTCACCCCCGGCGAGATGGCCGAGCTGACCCTCAAGCCAGAGCAGATTGCATCCCTGAGCGGCGCGGACGTGACCGTCTGCGTGAAACAGTAAGGAGGCGGCCGGTATGGAACATCAGATCACATGCATCAACTGCCCCGTGGGCTGCCGCCTGCAGGTGGTGGTGGAGGATGGCGAGGTCAAGAGCGTGACCGGCAACAGCTGCAACCGCGGCATCACCTATGCCAAGCAGGAGTGCGTCGCGCCCCAGCGCATGGTGACCGCCGTGGTGCCCGTGGCGGGGCGCAAATGCCCCGTGAGCGTGAAAACCCGCACGCCGATTCCTAAGGAGAAGATCGGCGCATGCATGGGGCAACTGGCGGAGCTGGCCGTGCAGCCTCCCGTGCATATGGGCGAGGTGGTATGCCCCGACGTATGCGGCACCGGCGTGGACGTGATCGCCACCAAGACCGTGGAGTAATCTTCAACCCGCATAATGAATCAGGCGCCCGGCCAACCGGCCGGGCGCTTTGATTGGTATACACTTTATACCGTTTGGCTATCCTACCCCTTAGAAAAGGAGGGGGAACGGCATGAACGGGCTGATGACGGAACGGGAATGGCGCAGGCAGGCGGCGCGCGCCAAACCGCCGCGGCCTGTCTGCTGGGGCGCACAGTGCGTATTGCCCGCGCAGAAGCGCAAAAAGCTGCGGGATGACCGGTCCTTTTCCGTATTTTTGCTGCTGCTTTCACTCTCGGCGGCTTTGGCGATCCCCATGCTGACCCCAAGGACCGTGCGGCAGGAGTATCCGCAGGCTACGGCGGCGCAAAGCACGGAGGGCGTGCAGGCGCGCGCGGTCAGCGCGGTGAGCTATGAGCTGTCCGTAGGGATGGAAACGCAGACCGTCACCTACACCTATGAACAGCTGCTCCGGGGAGGGCTGATGCTGCTGGACGGAGAGCACCCGCTTCCCGGTGGCGCGCCCGCGCCCAACACCATGAGCGTCGCTGCCTACGGCAAGGGCATGGTGCCGGTGAACGGCTTGAGCGTCAAGAGCGGACGGGATACCATCGAGGCGCTGGCGAAGCTCTTTGCGGGCCTGCGGGCCGAGGGCGTCAGCGGCCTGTGCGTCTGGAGCGGTACCCTGACCCGCAGCGAACAGGCCGCCGCGCAGGTCCAGGCAGCCCTCCGGTACGCCTCTGAAATGCCCCTGGAGGACGCGGTGCGAAAGGCGCTGACGCAGGATACGCCCGTATCCGCCGCCGAGCAGCGGCGGGATGATACGGTAGAAATCCGCCTGATTGCAGGCGGTTCCAAAGACCCGGACTCACGGCCGCTGGACGGTACGGAGGAGGGACGCGCGCTTATCAGACTGGCGTGGCGTTCGGGCTTCATCCGTCGGGAGCCGGAGGGCGAAGGCGCGTCCGCCTTTCGCTTCCGGTATGTGGGCAAGGCGCACGCGACCGCCATGACCTATCTGGACCTAAGGCTGGAAGAGTACCTCGAATGGCTCCATCAGAAGGGCGTGCTCGCCGTGCACGAGGACGGAAGGCTGAAATACCTGATCCTTTGCAAGCCCCTCACCGGTACGCATATCGCCTTTGACGTTCCCACAGGCGCGTCTGTGGAGGCCAGCTTCGACAACGACGGCTACGCCGTGGTGGCCTGTACCCTGCAAGAAAACTAAACCGCAGCAAAACGGCGCTTTCCGCTGGGTATCCAGTCTGGAAAGCGCCGATTTAAAATTCAGGCGGTCAGGCGCCGCTCAATCCCGGCGGCATGCATGACAGGCCGCGCATCCGCCCTCGCCGGTTTCGCGCAGGGAGGAGGGCATGGCGTCGCCCACGTCGCGCATGGTCAGGATCATCTCGTCCAGCGAAATGGGGCAGGCTACGCCAGAAAGCGCGAGCTGGGCCGCGCTGATCGCCTGGGAGACGCCGCCCACGTTGCGGTAGACGCAGGGCACCTCCACCAGCCCGCCCACGGGATCGCACACCAGCC
>USFL01000251.1 GCA_900553905.1 uncultured Eubacteriales bacterium
GGAAAGCAGGAATGCATCGTCTTAAGTGGAAAGGCAGCCATTACCAGATTGGCGTAGAGCGGGGCACGCTGCTGAAACGGAGCAGCGTTTTCTTTCCCCTGCGCCTGGACCGGTTTCAGCTGGCGCACGGCAAACGCAGCGAGGCCGTGCTCCGGGCTTTTTTTCCGGAAGCCTGCGCGGAAATCCAGGGGGTGAGCGACGCGCTTGGGGCGGACTATGCCGCGCTGGCCGCCTGGCTGCTGTGCATGGGCTGCTGCCTGTACAACCTGCTGGATAACCTTCCCGTGGAGGTCAGGGGATGCACCGCCTTTGCACAGGCTGCCGGCGGACGTGTAATCTACGGGCGGAACAACGACCTTCCGTCCTTTTTGAAGCAGGCAAGCAAGAGCGAACTGTATCTGCCCACCGGCGGCAACCGTTTTTGCATGACGACTTCTTCCTTCCTCAACGGCGAAGAAGGGCTGAACGAGCATGGTCTGGCTGTGGGCATGACCTTTGTGGCGACGCGCCTCGAGCAAATCAGGCCGGGATTGAACGCCTGCTTTGCCGTGCGGTATCTGCTGGAAAAAGCCGCCGGCGTCAAAGAGGCGCTTTCGCTGCTGCAGGAGCTGCCAATCGCCTCCAACTGCAACCTGCTGCTTGCGGACCAGAGCGGTGAAATGGCGGTTGTGGAATGTACGTCGCTCGTGAAGCGAATACGGAAGCCCCTCCTCCTGGGCGCAGGGAAGGCCGTATGCGCGGTGAACCGCTTTCTTTGCGAGGAACTGCAGCCCTTCGAGGCAGCCTGCGGCGGCGACTATCGCTCTGCTGAGCGGTACAAAACCGTCATGGACTGTCTTTCCAGGCCCGTGCGGGATGAAGCGGTCGCGGCGGCCATGCGCCTGTTGAAAGGCGACGATGGCTTTATGTGTCAATATGATGACATCCCTGATTTTGAAACCGTCTGGAGCTCTGTCTTTGACCTGAACAGCCGGATGATCTACCTTGCGGACGGTGACCCACGAGCAGCGCCTTTCGTTGCGGACAGCCGGCTTGCCGCCCTCGTAAATGAAAGCTGAACAGAAGGCCGGAGAATCCCTTTTGGGGGTTCTCCGGCGATGTTTTTGTGCTATACTGTTAGGGAACGCAAGGAGGGAACGGCTATGAAAGTGGTTTTGGTCAACGGCAGTCCCAATGAAAAGGGCTGCACCTATACGGCGCTGAAGGAAATGGCGGACGAACTGGAGCGCCAGGGCGTAGAGGCGGAAATCGTGCATATCGGCAAAGCGCCGGTCCGCGGCTGTCTGGGCTGCGGCGGATGCCGCAAGGCGGGCCGCTGCGTATTTGACGACGCGGTGAACGCGCTGGCTGATAAGCTGGTTCAGGCTAACGGACTCGTGTTTGGCTCGCCGGTGTTTTACGCGGGTATCTCCGGCCAGCTCAAATCCTTTATGGACCGGCTGTTTTATAGCCGGGGCGCGCAGCTTTCCGGCAAGCCCTCGGCCGCGGTGGTCAGCGCGCGGCGCGGAGGCTGCGCCACCGCTTTCGACGATATCAACCGCTTTTTTACCATCAACCGCATGCCTGTGGTTTCCTCGCAATACTGGAACCAGGTGCACGGCAACACGCCCGACGAGGTCCGGCAGGATGCGGAAGGCCTGCAAACCATGCGCACGCTGGCGCGCAACATGGCCTGGCTGCTCAGGTGCATGGAGGCCGGCCGTCAGGCGGGCGTGCCCCAACCCGATCGGGAGCCGCCCATTCGCACCAATTTTATCCGATAAGCCCCGACTCCGAAAAGGTTCCCGTCTCGATCAGCTGCCGCAGAACAGGCAGCTCCTTCTCGCACAGACGGATGCCGGGCCTGCGCAGCGCAGGATTGGCATGCCGCATCAAAAACGGATAGCCCACGCTGTCGAGCATGGTTTCATCGTTGAAGTTGTCGCCAAAGGCGGCAGCTTCTTCTTTTGGAATGCCCGTGCGCTCCATGAGCATGCGCATGCCCGTGCCCTTGTTGGCGGCTGTAAAATCAAACCAGTCACGGCCGGATACCGTGGCGGTCAGCCTGCCGCTCCATTTTTGCAAAAGCGCCGGAGCGATGCGCTCCAGCCCCTCGTCGATCTGACCGGAAATCTTGAGCATGGGTTCTGCCACGTCCTCCGGCCGGTCAATGATGGTCACGGTGTTGCGCAGGCGATAGACGATATCGTCCGTATAGCGGCGGTTGCGGTCCATCATATAGGTGGTGTGGCGGCCGCTGATGAGCAGATTCATCTCCGCGGCTTCGATATCCGCGATGATCTCCCGTGCCGTCTCCTCCGGAATGGGAATGGCGCCGATCACCTCTCCCCTATAGAAGCACAGCGCGCCATTTTCGCAGATAAAGGCCATGTGCTGCGCTACCGGTGCAAACAGACGAAGCAAGTTGCCATACTGCCGCCCGCTGCACGCAGAGAACAGCACGCCCATGCGGGTCAGATCCTCCACGGTTTCAAAAACGCCATCCGGCAGGGAACCGTCCGGCTCCAGCAACGTCCCGTCCAAATCCGTAGCGATCAAGCGGATCATCTTTCGTCCTCCCGTGCCTATGCTGGCGGTATCATAGCACATTCCGTCATGCGCGTCAATTTTGGAATGGAATGTGAAAAAAGCGCTTGACAGTTCCTCTTCGACGATGTATCATACGTATGAACAACCGTTCATTCATTCATGAGAGGAGGCTCCTGTGATGCCCCACGAAACCGAGCAGCTGGCATGCGACTTTATGTATGTACATGACGAGATCGTTCAGAAGGTCCGGCAGGAGATGCCGGACGAGGATGTGCTGTTTGACTTGAACGAGCTGTTCAAGGTCTTTGGCGATTCCACCCGCATCCGCATTCTCTACTGCCTGTTTGCCAGCGAGATGTGCGTATGCGATATCGCCACGCTGCTGAACATGACGCAGAGCGCCATATCCCATCAGCTGAGCGTTCTGAAAAAAAGCAAGCTGGTCAAAAGCCGTCGCGACGGCAAAACCATTTTTTACTCGCTGGCAGACAGCCACGTCCGCGCCATTCTGGATCAGGGCGTGTAGCATGTGACGGAATAAGCTGAAGGAGGCGTTCCCATGAAAAACCGCGTGTCCATTGAGCTTTGCTGCGGCTCGCTCGAGGACTGCAAACTGGCCGAACGCGTGGGCGCCGACCGGATCGAGCTGGTGTCCGCCCATCTGCTGGGCGGGCTCACCCCCTCCGCCGGCCTCGTCGCCCTGGTCAAGGAGCAGGTTTCCCTGCCCGTCAGCGTCATGGTCCGTCCGCGCGGCGCGGGATTCTGCTATTCCGACGAGGACTTTTCCGTCATGTGCGAGGACGCGCGCCGCTTCTCCCGGATGGGGGCGGACGGCGTCGTCTTCGCCTGCCAGCACCCGGACGGCACGGTGGACGCGCAGCGCTGCCGGGCCGTGCTGGAGATCATCGGGGACAGGCAGAGCGTGTTCAGCCGGGCCATCGACAC
>USFL01000252.1 GCA_900553905.1 uncultured Eubacteriales bacterium
CTTCCTCTTCGGGAGCGGCCTCGCCCTGGGCGTCCTGCTCGCCCTGACGGCCTTCGAGCACGGCGTCGGCCAGCTTGCCGGCAATCAGCTTCACGGCGCGGATGGCGTCGTCGTTGCCGGGAATGACATAATCGATCTCGTCGGGATCGCAGTTGGTGTCCACGATGGCCACGATCGGGATGCCCAGCGCACGGGCCTCGCTCACAGCGATGTGCTCCTTGCGGGGGTCTACCACGAACAGCGCGCCGGGGAGCTTCTTCATCTCGCGGATACCGCCCAGGTTGGCCTCAAGCTTTTCGCGCTCATGCTGCAGGCGGATGACTTCCTTCTTGGGCAGCACGTCGAACTGACCCTGCTGCTCCATGCGGTCGATCTGATTGAGACGGTCCACGCGGGTGCGGATGGTGCGGAAGTTGGTCAGCATGCCGCCCAGCCAGCGGTTGTTGACGTAGAACATGTTGCAGCGCTGCGCCTCGGAAGCGATGGATTCCTGCGCCTGCTTCTTGGTGCCCACGAACAGCAGGCTCTTGCCGGACATGGCCAGGTCGCGCACGAAGTTGTAGGCTTCGTCGGCCTTGCGAACGGTCTTTTGCAGGTCGATGATGTAGATGCCGTTGCGCTCAGTGAAAATGTACTGAGCCATCTTGGGGTTCCAGCGGCGGGTCTGGTGACCGAAGTGCACGCCCGCTTCCAGGAGCTGCTTCATGGAGATAACTGCCATTTGGGTTTACCCTCCTTGTTTTTTCCACCCTTTGCTTTGGCCCGGTGCGGCCACCGCGCACGCGCGCGGCACAATCGCACGGTCTGCAAAGGTGCGTAATCGGTGGAAGTATATCACATCCCTGCCTATTTGACAAGGGTTTCGGGACCGTTTTTTGCGCTGCCGGGGCCGTCTTTTTCGAGATTTTGCAGGATTTCGTGCCAGCGGGCCGTGGCGCCGGCGCTGGGGCGGCCCTTTTGGCAGAAATGCAGCGCCGACAGCTTCGGCACCACGCGCTCCACGACCATCTCACCGTTCACGGCTTTGGCGCCAAGCGCATCCAACGCCTCACGGAATCGCGTGTCGCTCCGCGCCCGTTTATAAAAGGAGAGTACATACACATAGTAGAACAGGCTGTATCCCCGCATGGGGTACTCCACCTGCAAAAACCGCGAGCCGATGCCGTAGTGGCAGGGGCTGATGGGACGGCGGATCTCCCAGTGCGCCAGCAGGAAATCCGCCGCCTGGTCCACCCGCGGGTCGCCCTCGAAGCCGGGAACCTGGCGAAACAGATCAAGCACAACCAAGGTGGTATAAGGCGTGGAATACCGCGTCTCCTCACCGTGGCCAAAGCTGTACTTTTCGCAGCGCCAGCCGCCGTCGGGCCGCCGGGTGTCCAGAAAATAGTGTAGCGTCCGCTTCATCCGCGCATCCTGCGTATAGCCCATGCGGCACAGGACGTTCGCCGCCAGGGCGGTGTGGCAGGGGTAAAGGTCGCCGGGCGCGGTGCGGATGCGCCCGTCCTCGCGCCAGGCGTCAAAGATCAGCTGCGCCACGCCCCGCAGCGCCTCGTGCTCCGGCGCAACGCCCAGCTCCAGAAGGTACAGCGCGCTTTCCAGCGTGGTAAACGGCGCGCCCTTGAGCAGCTTCCGGTCCGGCGTGGTCCACCAGTCCGCGCCCTGGTCGTACCGGTGTGAGAGAATGACCGCCACATCCTGAGCGGCGTTTTGCGAGATCGCCATGATTGATCCGTTCCTTTCGCAGTCATGTTTCGGACGCGGGCTGCGCATGCTAATGCCGGACGGCAGGCTCTGTCCGCGCTGCGTCCAAAAGATGGAAGGAGGAAGCCGCCATGCAGAAGCGCCCCCCGAAACCCCGCTCCGATCCCAAGCGCCTGTGCGACCTGGCGCATATGGCCGACGAGCCGCAGAGCACCGACGTGCTGGGCAGCTACACCGGCACCGCGCAGGACGGCGGACGTCCCGTGCAGGACGCCGACGACCTGTAGGCGCAAAAGGCCCGCCGCGCTGAAAAACGCGGCGGGCCTCAATGCATTTACAGGGAATTGATCAGCTCGTAGGTTTCACGGTCAAAATGCTTCTTCATCATCAATGCGTCGGCAAAGGGCATGTTGAACACGCGTCCATGGCGGATGCCGATGGCCTGGTTGGTGATGCCGCGGTTGAGCAGCTGCACGGCCAGGTGCCCCGCCTCAAAGGCGAAGGCGCTGTCCTGCGCGGTCGCCTGCGCGCCGCGCTGGGTGTAGCCGATGACGGTGGCGCGGGCCTCGATGCCGCCGCACTTGCGCTTGAGGATGCTGGCCAGGCGCTCGGCGTTGATGGGTTCGCCGGGGTAGACGACCTTGCCGTTGTCGTTGAGGAACTTGCGCCAGTCAAATTCCTTCATCTTGTGCCAGCAGTGCTCGCCGATGATGAGGGTGGCGCGGGTGTTGCCCTTGGCGATCAGGCCGTTGAGGCGCGCGGCCAGCACGTCCACGTCCCAGTCCATCTCGGGCACGACCACCATTTCCGCGCCGGTGGCCATGGCCGTCTTCATGGCGATGTCGCCCGCGTTGCGGCCCATGACCTGCACCACGGCGGGGCGGTCATGGCTGCGGCTGGTGGCGCGGATGGAGCGCACGGCCTCCACGCACACATTGACCGCGGTGTCGTAGCCCAGCGTGGCCTCGGTATAGCCCAGGTCGTTGTCGATGGTGCCGGGGATACCCACGCAGGGGATGCCCAGCTCGCACAGGTGCATGGCGCCGTTGAAGCTGCCGTCGCCGCCGATGACCACCAGCGCGTCGATACCGAGCTTGCGCAGGTTGTTGGCGCACTGGCGCTGCACTTCCGGCTTTTTAAATTCATCGCAGCGGGCCGTGCGCAAAAAAGTACCGCGCTGGTCCGCGATATCCAGCACCGTCTCCAGGTCCAGAGCGGCGATGTCGTCCTCGGGGTTTTCGCTAAGCCCCAACAGGCCGTTATAGCCGCGTTTGATGCCCATGAGCTGGATACCGTGCGCGGCCGCGCAGCGCGCCACGCTGACTACCGCCGCGTTCATGCCGGGGCTGTCGCCGCCGCTGGTCAGGATGCCGATTTTTCGGATCAAACCAATCACTCCTTGATTTCGCTCGGGCAGGGGGAAACTCCCGCCAAGCAGTAGTATAGCACAGCTTTTGGCTGGCGCAAGGGGTCAAAAGATGCTGTAAGGGATTACATTTCGGAATTTCCCATCCGAGGGCGGCGCTCCTCGGTACCTACGTGCTTGAGGTAGGCCGTGGGGCTCATGCCCACGATGTGCTTGAACTGCTTGCTGAAATGATAGGGATCGGGCATGCCGATCTCCACGCCCGTCTGCCGCACACTCATGCCGTCGCGCAGCAGCGTCTTGGCGCGCTCCATCTTGAGAAACTGCAGATATCCCAGCGGAGGGATGCCCAGCTCAGAGGTGAAGCGCTTGCGGAAGGTTTCCACCGGCATGCGGC
>USFL01000253.1 GCA_900553905.1 uncultured Eubacteriales bacterium
AGGGAGCCATCAGCTTCCGCGTCAACCTGTGCGCCGTGCTGCCCGGCGAGGACGGGCGGCTGGTCATCCACAGCCATAACGGCGGCAACATCCACGGCGAGGAAGCCACCACCCTGATGAACGACCTTCTGGCCGACCCCGGCTTTGCAGCGCTGATGAAGGACGCCGGGCTCGCCATCACGGTGACGGATACCTTCCGGCATGTCGGCGTGATGGCCTCCGGCGCGCGGGACCTGGCCAGCGTCTGCCTGACCGAACCGCACAACGTGCTGGAACAGCCCATCGACACGCATCTGCCCCACATGGCCCGCGAGACGGACGACGCGGCGGCCCGCAAGCTGTGCGACGATATCCGCGCGCTGATGCTGCGCAGCTACGAGGTGCTCAAGGACCATCCCGTCAATCTTCGGCGCAAAAGCCTGGGCCTGCTGCCCGCCGACATGATCTGGCCCTGGGGCGCCGCCACCGCCGTGCGCCTGCCCTCCTTTAGGGAAAAGTACGGCCACTGGGGTACGGTGGTGAGCGCCGTGCCGCTGGTGTGGGGCATCGCCGGGCTGGCCGGACTCAAGACGCCGCATGTGGAAGGGGCGAACGGCGACCTGGATACCAACTATGAGGGCAAGGTGCGCTGCGCGCTGGACGCGCTGGCCGGCGGGGACGATTTTGCCGCCGTGCATATCGAAGCCCCGGATGAAATGGCCCACGCGGGCGACCTGGGCCGCAAGCTGGAAGCCATTCAGAATGTGGAAAGCCGCGTGGTCGCGCCCATCCTGAACGAACTGACCAAGCGCGGCGAGGATTTCCGTCTGCTGCTTTTGAGCGACCATCCAACGCTGCTGACCACGCGCACGCATGACGGCAGCCCCGTCCCCTATGCCATCTACGACAGCCGGACCGTGGCCGCAGCGCGTGCGGCGGGCAAGCCCGTTCCCATGCGCAAGTTCTGCGAGGAGGCATTGGCCTGCGAGCCGGTGCTGATGGACGGCACCGATCTGATGAAGCTGCTGTTTGATCCCGACTACCGCGGGTAACCATCCGCGGCCAGGGCAAAAGAAAAGGGCCCGGCGCCAGGCGTCGGGCCCTTCGTATATGCCTTTTTACCGCACCATCAGCGTATCGTCCACGATCACCGCATCCGCGTAGTCGGTGATGGTGATGTCGTAGCTCGCGTACTCAAGCGGCAGCACCTCGTTCCCGTGCCAGTCCACCAGACCATAGGCGTCGTCCTTGCACACGATCAGCAGCGAGCCGTCGCCGCCGGAATATTCGTCCACCTCGTCAAAGTCCGTCTGGGTCTGCGTGCCGTCCGCCGCCACGATGTAGATGGAGCCGTCCAGATCCGTCACCGTGAGGGAGCAGCCATGCTGCGTCACGCCCGCGGCGCCGTACTTGAGCTCGCAGGTCACCTGCCCGTCGGTATCCACAAAGCCCACCTTGCCGTCCTTCTCCACGCAGACAAAGCCGTTGTGCACGTAACGGTAGATGGTGGCCAGGCCGAAGGAGTAGATCTCGTCGTATTCGCAGGGCACGGCCAGCCTCCCGCCGGCCAGGTCATACAGGCCGTAGAGGTCATTCTGCTCCACGGTCACATAGCCGTCGTACACCATGCCGATGGAATCGTAGCCCTCCGGCACCAGCACGTTGCCTTCGGCATCCATCAGGCGCATGCCATTGTCGCCGCTCACCTTGATGTAGCCGGTGTCGGTGTCCTCATAGGCGCTGTAGACGTCCTCGGCAATGACCCGGCCGTCGCTGAGGCACACCGCGTTGCCGTCCACCTCGTCATAGGCGTTGTAGAGGGAGGTCACCTCCACGTCCACCGGCGTAAGGGTCTTGTCGTACACATGGATGACCTCCTGCCGGTCCTCCACGTAGAGGTAGTCGCCATGCGGCACGGCGGTACCGCAGTCCTCGCGCGCAAGGGTGCCTACCTTCTGGCCCGCTTCCAGGTCGTACACGTCGTAGGCTGTCACCACGTAGTGGTCGCCGCCGCCCAGGAAGCCGCCGGAATAGTCGTAATCCTCGCTCTCGGTGGGCTCCAGCGTCACCGCAAAGCCCCATTTCTCGTTGAGAATCTCAAAGGCCGCATACTCCCAGCCCGTCACCGCCTGACCGTCGGCGCGCAGCAGGGCGTGGGTGTTCAGCCCGTCCTCGTTGATGGCTTCGAAGAAACCGTACTCCGCATAGGCCAGGAGTCCGTACTCGCAGGGAATCAGCATTTCGCCGTCGGTATTGTACAGGCCGTAGAGGCGGGAATCCGCGTCGCGGGCGATGAGGTAATGGGTTTCATCCACATATTCCAGGCTGTCCACATTCAGCTCCACGGGCATCAGCACAGCCCCCTCGGCCAGGGCTGCAAGACTTGTCAGCGCCAGGGCAGCGGAAAGCAGGACCGCAACGATCTTTTTCATTTTCAACCCTCCATGCATAAATTTTTCCGGTTCGGATGCATTCTAGCACATCCCCGGCATTCTGTCAAAAGGAAAGCCGCGCGGAAAGTCCGCGCGGCGGTAGCGTGTCGAAAAAGTCCGGCTGCGCCGTCCTTTTCCGCCAAATGCTTAAGAAATCCCCGCCCGGCAAAACCGGACGATGCGAATTCATTTTGAAGAGCCTGCGGGCCCTCCAAACCTTCCCCGCACAGAAAATCCGCGCGGCATATTTCACGGCCGGACACAGTCCTGTCCGGCGCGAAACATCAGCCCTGCTTCTGCTTATGCTTGGGGTTTTCGCAGATCACCATCACGCGACCCTTGCGCTTGATGATCTTGCACTTTTCGCAGATGGGCTTGACCGAGGGGCGTACCTTCATGCTCGTATCCTCCTTACTTGCGCGGCGGCAGCCGCCGCGGGTATCAGTTCTTGCTGCGCCACGTGATGCGGCCGCGCGTCAGGTCATAGGGCGAAAGCTCCACCGTGACCTTGTCGCCGGGATAGATGCGGATGAAGTTCATGCGCATCTTTCCGGAAATCTGTGCCATGATCCGGTGGCCGCCGGCGAGCTCCACTTTGAAGTTCGCGTTGGGAAGCGCCTCGATGACCGTGCCTTCCATTTCGATGACATCACTCTTGGACAAGCGCGCCTTCCTCCTTGTCTTTCTCTGGCCGCGCACACGTGGGCGCGGAGCCGGTCCTGGTTTCGTAAGCATTCCTAGCCGCACGCAGCTCCGCGCGGATGTCGCTGTCGGCAATCGGTCCGCCGGACGCGCCCTTTCCCTCCACGGGAAGGGTCAGCGGCAACGCGCGCAGATGCTTGGCCTGCTTCTTCTTGGGCTTGGCGAGCTTGCGCGCCTCTCCGTCGCAGATGAGCACGTAGCGCGCGTCCAGCACGCTTACGACCACGTGCCAGCGCCCCGCATCATGCCCCTGCGTGGATACAACAACGCGCCCTGGTTCCGTCGGCTGTGCTTTCACTCGGCTTCCTCCGTCAGGGCAAAGCCCGGATAGGTCAGAAGCTCCG
>USFL01000254.1 GCA_900553905.1 uncultured Eubacteriales bacterium
TGCCGTCCGGGCCGGGCGGGGTGGCCATGACGATGATTTCCACCCCGGCGATTTTGGCGGGAATGGCGTCCATCAGCACGCTGGAGGGATAGCGCGCCGTGCCGCCGGGCACATACAGTCCGGCGCTGGAAAGCGGCAGCACGCGCTGGCCCACCACCACGCCGGGCGCGGGGGTGTCCACAAAACCGGCGCGCTTTTGCAGCCGGTGAAAGCGCTCGATGTTGCGGGCGGCGAGGCGCAGGGTGTCCAGAAATTCCGGCTCCACCTGGGAAAACGCCGCGTCCAGCTCCTCCTCGGGCACCAGCAGGCCGTCGGGCCGCGCGCCATCAAATGTTTCGCAATAGTCCAATACGGCTTCGTCGCCGCGCAAGCGCACATCCTCCACGATGGCCTCCACTGCCTGCGTCACGTCGCGCCGGACCTCGACGGCACGGTCCAAAAGCTGGGCGGCGGGTTGTCCCTCATAGGATACGATGCGGATCATGGACGTTCCTCCTTTTGGTTCAGCTGGGCCTGAATGCTGGACAACAGGCTTGATATGGCCGGCTCCTTGAACTTCATGGCGGCCTTGTTGGCGATGAAGCGCGCGCTGATGGGCAAAATCTCGCGGGTGACCTCCAAGTTGTTCTGCCGGAGGGTCGTTCCCGTTTCCACGATGTCCACGATCACGTCGCTAAGGCCCAGCAACGGCGCCAGCTCGATGGAGCCGTTGAGCTTGATGATCTCGATTTCCCGGCTCTGCGCGGCATAAAAGCGCCGGGCGATGGCCGGATACTTGGTGGCTACGCGCAGCGGGCGCTGGCGGTCCTCCCGGAAGCCCACGGGTGCGGCCTCTGCCATGCGGCATTTGCCAAAGCCCAGGTCCAGCAGCTCGTATACGTCGCTTCCGCCCTCCAAAAGCACGTCCTTGCCTACCACGCCCACGTCCGCTGCGCCGTGCTCGACGTAGATGGCCACATCCGAGGGCTTGACCAGGAGATAGCTCATTTCCCCTTTTTCATCGGTCAGCACCAGCCGGCGGTCGTCCTGCTCCATGGCGGCGCAGTCGTAACCGGCGGCTTTGAACAGGCGGTACACCTTGTCGCCCAGCCGCCCCTTGGGCAATGCCACGTTCAGCATGCGCCGATCACCTCCTCAAGCGCCCCGTTCCGGCAGCGCAGCGTCCGCCCTGCGCGCAGGCCGGGCGGCGGCGTCTGTGCAGCCAGCACGCGCAAGCCCTGCACCCGCAGCCCCTCCAGCGCCCGAAACACGCCGGGCGCTTCGTCCTGCACGCCGTAGAGCACCAGTACGTCCACGTCGTCGCCCGCCGGACGGGCGAGCACGCGCTGCAATTGGTCCAGGTAGAGGGCGAAGCCCAGGCCGTCGCCCGCCTTGCCGAATTTGCGCATCAGCTTGTCATAGCGCCCGCCGCTGAGCGCAACGCGCGGCGCGCCTTCCACGTATCCCTGGAACACCAGGCCATTGTAGTAATCCAGATCATTGAGAATGGAAAAATCCAGCCGCACATGCCCGCATAAGTCCAGCGCTTCCAGCGCCGCATACAGGCTGGAAAGCTCGCCCACGGCCTGCTTCATGTCCGCTCCTACGGCGATATCCGCCGCGCGGCGCAGGGTTTGGGTGAAGTCGCCGCAGAGCGTGGGCAGCTGGGCGATGCGTCCGGCATAAAAGGGCGGCACCTGCCACTGGGAGAGCACGCGCGCCAGCTCGTGCGCGTTCTTCTGGCGGATGAGGCGACTGGCCTGCTCACGCTGTGCGCCGTCCAGCCCCGCGTCAGCCAGCAGTCCGCCCGCAAAGCCCATATGGCTCACATCCAGCACAAAGCCCGCTCCGGTCAGCCGCAGGCTTTCAATCGCCAGCCGCAGCACCTCGCATGCGCCGTAGAGGTCCACATCGCCCAGAAGCTCCACGCCCAGCTGACCGATCTCGGTAAATTCGTGGTCGGTGGGGGAGAGACGGTATACGCTTTCATGGTAGTACAGCTTCTCCACCTGGCCCCGCTCGGGCCGCGCCCGCTTGACGATGGACAGCGTCACATCGGGCTTGAGCGCCATGAGCTGGCCGCTCGCATTCGTGAAGCTGAGCACGCTCTCGCTTGTGAGAAAGCTCTTGTTTTCCAGGTAAAGCGCGTATTCCTCGAAGCGGCGCATGGGAAAGCGGGCATAGCCATAGCTTTCATACAGCTCACGCAGTTTCAGCACTAGGCGCTCCTGGGGGCTGAGCACATCGGGAACGGACATGGGACCCCTCCTTCCGGGATGGTGGACAGTATAGCACGCTTTAACGCTTTAGTCAAGCAACGCAATAAAATTCCGTTCAACTTCTGATCGGAACTTTTCGGAACGGGAAGAAAATGGGCTTGCGAATCGCTTTATCAATGGGAACAGATACCAAAAAAGCAATGGAAGGCGGAGAAGCAAATGAAAGCGAAAGCCTGTATGCTGATGGCGCTGCTGCTGGCAGTGTTGGTGTGTTTTGGCGCGGCGGCAGATACACGGGTGACGGCCCTGGCCGTTCCAACGGCACAGGATATTCCCAAGGAGGAGGCGCTTGCCATTGCCATGGAACTGCTCATGGCGCACGATGATGTGCTGGCGCCCGCGGGCGGGGAGCTATACGACTTTCCCCTCTATGGCATCGAGGCGCGCAAGCTCAGCCACCGGGAAACCTTCGTTACGCTGGCGGACGGTGGCAGCGCGTGGATTGTGAGCTTTGCGCCGGAGGGCTTGCCGGTGTTTGCGGGAGCCGTTACCGTCGCTTCGCCCGGAGGCGAGGTGCTGGAATCCATCCTGGGAGAGGAAGGCCCCCTGCTGGAACGCTGGGAAGCCGAACGGGGACCGCGCTGGTTCTGGAGCCAGGAGGACCGGGTGCTCTATGATCAGCTGTATGCGTCTACATCCCAGAGCGTGAGTGTGCTGCCTGAGGCAGGCGACCTGCCCCGCGAGGAGGCGCTTGCCATTGCCAAAGAGGCGATTGAACGGGAATGCGGCGTGCCGCCGGAAACGCTTGACGCGGAGTACCGGCTGGATATGGAACTATGCCTGCTTTCTCTCAGGAGCGCAGAAAAGGAACGAGTGTGGTGCGTAGATTTTCGCCGGCTCGACCCAGCTAGCGGAAGCTGGGAGCTGTGCTATTCTGCGCAGGTGATGGCGGAGGATGGCACCGTGTGTCACGCTGGGGACAACGGCGGCAACGGTTGAAATAAGAAGGGGGCGGCCGGAAAGGCCGCCCCCGCATGGTTTCTTTGAAACGCCCATCCGCCTGATCAGGCCTCCGGCTCCATCAGGCCCAGATCGCCATCCTTGCGCAGGTAGAGCACATTGGTCCGGTCGGTCTCCACGTTGACAAAGACGAAAAAGCTGTGCCCCAGCAGCTCCATTTGCAAAATCGCATCCTCCACGCTCATCGGGCGCACCGGGAAGGTCTTGTGGCGCACCACCTTGGG
>USFL01000255.1 GCA_900553905.1 uncultured Eubacteriales bacterium
GGTCATACCGGTAAAGCAGCCCCGAAAGCGGGAGAGAGAATTGCCGCGGGAGATCTTTTTGCCCGCCATCGACCCGCTGCCCTATGTAGACGCCGCCCGGCGAGCCATGGGGGAGGAGTTGCCGGAGAGGAGCGGCCCACAGGCGGAAGAGCCGGAGAGGGAGACGGCCGGCACGGATGCCTGCGTTTGCCCGCCGGAAACCGTCGCCGGGGAAAACGCGCGCGGAAAGCCGGAGGCTGCCCCTGCGCATCAGGGGCCCTGTCAGCCTCCTTCTGCGCCCTGTCCTGCGCCGCAGGAGGAGGCGGTCCATGCCGGCACGCCTGCCTGCGAGACCGGGGAGGACGCTCCGGAGGAACCGGATTTTCCGTTTGCGCCCGCCCCCAAGGCTCCGCCGGCGGACCGTCTCCGTCCGCTCCTATGGCCGCGTGGGTTTGAGGCCCTGCGCCCCTACTTCGAGCGGGGGATTCCCTGCCGCCTGTTCGACCTGCCGGGCTGGCGCTTCGTCAATGCGGCGCAGGCGGGCGGACCCGACGGCCTGTGGGTGGGCATGCAGCAGGTGGACGGGCGCGTATGCCGCGTGGCCTATGCCCACCGCTCGGAAACGCCGCCGCCGGGCGGAAAGCCCTACCGCCCGGCCAGAGGCACGGACGGACATACCTATCAGGTGCTGTGGCAGAGGGTATGAACCGGGCTGCAAACATCAAACGCCGCCGTCCTGTCAAAGGGACGGCGGCGTTGCGTTATTGCACGCGCTAGGGGTTCTGCGCGTTGTAGAACAGTTCGAAATACATTTTCATATACCGTATACGGCCATAGATCCCCTGAAAGGCCAGATGATCCTGCTTGAACACATAGGGTTGACCATCCAGGGGCTGAACGGCGGTTACATCGCTATCCGTTATGCGGATATACTCCTGACGCTCCAGCATATCCTGCTGAAACCGGGATGCCTCGCCGGTTACCAGAGATTTAATGGCGCTGACCGAGGAGGTATTCATGATGGTGAACGCAAACCCTCCGAATGCGGTCAGGGCGATGCACAACGCCAGGTAGACCGCGCCGAAACGCGCGCCGAGCGTCTGCGCGGCGGCCATCAGGTGAACGGCCTGGGAATCCTGCCGGCTTTCCAGCAGCCGGATGAGCCAGCCTTCGGCATAGAGCGCGCTTCCAATGGCGAGCACAAGGAAGTAAATATAAAGAATATTGTAATAGCGGCCGGCCAGGTAGTCGGACTGCGTATAGACACCGGGCACGATCGCGGCAGCAAACAGCCCGTAGAGCGCAACGAACACCAACAATGGATGGCGGAAACGGTATTCGCTCTGCTTCAGCGGCTCCCACATCACAGGCAAAATCAGCATCAACGCTGCCAAAAGCTGCGGGGTCAGCAATTCGCCAAAAAGGTCAAAGGAATCCAGCACGGAGGTAACCAGCGCATTGGATACGGACAGCGTCTCCTCGCTCATGGCAAAGCGCTGGCTGTTTCCCGGAGCGGCGACGCTGATGATCATGGCGGCGGTCAGGAAAACAAAGCCGACCAGACAGTGAAAGCGGCTGCGATCCCGGCAGACAAAGGCGTGAATGGTCAACAGCACAAGCAGCGTGAAGGCGCCGAGCATGGCGCCATAGTTGCCGCCGCCCACCAGGACGCCCAGCACCGCCAGGCATGCGCCGCGCCACAGGGCACGGGGGAGGGACTGGGGCTGGCGGCTTCGGAAAATCAGCCCGAGCATAAACAGCGCCATAATGGCCGTGATGGTATATACGCCGCCGGTATGCCAGTATATGCCGTCGCTGATGGAGGGCATGAACTGGATGGTCAAAATGCATATGGTTGCATATACGATCCAGAAAGTGCTGCGATCAGCGCCGGGCAGCGTACGCAATATGCCTTTGAGCAGATAACCGATGGACAGGCACAGCAGAGCCAGCATCGTCCAGTTGCTGATAAAGTACAGCCGCTGACAAAAAATCATTGGCGAACAGGCCATATGCAGGGAGGAGGCAAAGGCGCCCTGCCAGTTGAAGTAAGTATCTTTAACCTTATCCGCGATGGCGCGGGCAACCTCTCCAAGCGAGCCGGTCTGGACCCAGGCTGTAGCGCCGGGAAGGGCATAGCCATAGTCGTCATCCGCCGGATAGTTGTACAGCGCAATCAGAATCAGCGGAATGAGCGAAAGAAAAAAGACGGCGGCCAGCAGCCGCGCCAGCGTGCGGCGGGAAACGCTTTTTGAACACAGATGCGAAAAAACCTTCGACATCGGAGGCCCTCCTTCAAAGTCAATCCTGCTCCGCCTGATTATACCACAGATCGAAAAAGGGCGAAACCTCCCTTGACTTTTTCTGCCGGCCCCGCTATCCTTTGAGGGAATGAGCAAAGGGAGGAACTGCCTGTGCGACGCGTTGGAAAGCGATGGCCGCAGCGCCTTGCGGCGGCGGCGACCGTGGCCGCCCTCCTGGCCTATGTGCTTGCCTGCACCAACCCGCATTACGACCTGGGGGACGATGTGCTGCTGGTCCGCTCCTTCGGGGGGATGGTGGGCGGCGTCTATGAGAGCTTCAACTACATCACGCATACGTTTCTGGGCTGGTTGATGCATGGCCTGTCCCTGCTGTGGCCGGGCGTGGCCTGGTTCAGCGTGGCGCAGGCGGCGCTTTTGTGGCTGAGCGCCTATGCCGCCGTGCTCTTCGCCATGCGCGCGGCGCAGCGGCTGGCGCTGCCCGCCTGGTGCGGCTGGCTGGCCGCAGTGGCGTCCCTCGTCTGGGCCGGAGGCCTCGGCGAGTGGGCAGCCCGGAAGAAACTGGGGGCCGTGCCCTGTACGGGGGGTGTCAGCCGCAGCCAGCGCCGTCTGGAGGCCTGCTATCGCCGCGTCATGGCAAAGGCCGGAGAGAAACTCCCGCCCTTCTGCGGTGAGGTGGAGATTTACAGCCTCCCCGGCCAGCAGATGAACGGCGCAGCCTTCGGGCGCAGCATCGGCATCACCGAGGGGGCGCTGCAGCTGGACGATCGCACGGTGGAGGCGATCATCGCACACGAGCTGGGCCACATCGCCCACGGCGACGCCGTCCTGAACATGGTGCTGACGGCCAACATCTTCAGCCTCGCGGCTCTGCTGGTTGTCTGGCAGCTGGCCCTTGGGGCGGTGTTCTGGCTTATCGTGCTGGCCGTGGCCCTCTGCGGCGTCCGGTTCGGCTATGTCTCGTGGATGCTCACCGACCGGCTGTCCGGTTTGCTCCAGCGCGTCTGCGAAGGTTTCCGCAGCGTCTGCGTAGCCCTCGTCCAGATACTGGCAAGAGCGGTCGGCCGCAAGGGCGAGCTGCAGGCCGATGCCTTCGCCGTGGAGCTGGGATATGGCATACCCCTCTCCTGTTTCTTACAGCGCTTTGCCGACCCGCCTCAGCCCGGCCGGGACCTCTTTGATGTGCTCTACAGCACCCACCC
>USFL01000256.1 GCA_900553905.1 uncultured Eubacteriales bacterium
GAGCCGCCTGCATAACAACGCCAATATGCTGGCGCTGGGCGCAAGGGTGCTGGGCAGCGAACTGGCCAAGGACATTGTGCGCATCTGGCTGATGACTGCCTTTGAGGGCGAGCGCCACGCGCGCCGCGTCAGCATGATCGACCGTCTGGACCGGGGCGAAGCGCTCGAATAATCCCCCACCGGTTTCAAACTGTTTGCAAACGGGTATCACAGGAACATCCCCCGCTGTAGCGAAGGAGGTTTTCCCCGATGACCCGGATTCAGCCGTTTCCCGCTCCGTGCGCTGAAAAGGCGCGTGCGGCCTTGCCAAGGCCGGCGGGGACGGCCGTTTTTGTGCTGACCCATGAGGCGCGAAGTGCGCTGTGCGGACGTTTCGGTCTGGAGGACAGCCAGCTGGACCGCGCGCTGGGACTGCTGGGCGCGGCGCGCGTGGAGGACCCGGATGTGCCGCATGGTCCCATTGAGGCGGATGCCGCCGAGCTGCTCGCCCGTCTTGCCGAGGGCCGTCTGCCCTGGTTCATCCATGCCTGCCCACGCTGGCGGCGCGACGTGCTGCGCCGGTTTCCGCAGCTTTCAGCCTTTTTTTCGCCCGCACGCCCCGCGCCATGCCCGGCGCGCGTGGCCGTGGTCGGCTGCGCGGCGCGAAAAGCGGCTCTGGCGCGTGAAGGCTGGACGGAGGCGTTGACCGTGCGCGAAGCCGCCCTGCGTTTGATCCGGGGCGGCATGCGCCCGGTGCGCGGCATGCCGTGTGCACCCGGCGGCCCAGGATGGCTGGAGCGCGTCTTTTTGCGGGCGGACCGTCTGGCGGGCGGGGACTGCACACCCCTTCCGTCCTTTGTGCCGGAGCGCCGCTTCGCAGGCGTGGAAACGGCCCGTTTCTCTTTGCTGGGCCGCGATGTGCGCGTCGCGCGCGTACGCGGAGCCGCTCAGATGGAACGCTTGCTGGGGTCCTTCGGTCCCCATGCGTTGCCCTGGCAGGTGATCGAGGTCCTGGTGTGTGCAGGCGGATGCGATCGTGGGTAGTCACGATGCGTCCGTCTTTTTTGCATATGTCTGTTCTTCGGGAAAGGATGCTTAAGAAAGATTTCAGATAATGGACGAGTGACGACTCCATCCACATGAGCTCAGGCCGTCAGAAAAACGATCTTGGACGGTCCCGCGGATTCTCCATGGGAAATCCGAATCGCGCTGCATGCGGAGGCCCTGCAGCAAGGTTTCCCTTCAGAAATCCCGGACGCGGGCGCGGCGCACACAAGGGTTTCCCGCTTCGTCGAAAACGCTGCTAAGCGGACCCTTTCGGCGACCTGCACTCCTTCCAGATCAGCCTGTATTCTCCATCGGCGTTTTTGAATTTCGTGACAACCCGGTAGCCCGTTTTTTCTTCTGTAGAAATGATCAGGCATGGCTGCTCATTGTTCAATGTTGCCATGAGTGCGTTTTGGGTTCCATAAATTTCAACACAGACCGATCCTTTTGTTGTGTTGGACGAAAAGACAAACTGGTGTCTTCTGGACTGCGGGAGTCGAATCACTCTTTTGGTGACTCCACTGCAGGATAAAAACCTTGCTTCGATACAGTTGCGCCTTTTTCCCATTCGTGGATATTCCGTATAAAGCAAGGCGTATTTTCTGTTCATGACTGCGCAACCGCTGCGATACAGGATATATATCAAGCCAAAAAGCATTGCAATAACCGCAGGCAGGATGAACATGTTTCTTGAAAAGCCTCCTTTTTGCTTCGGCAACAGGAAAAACATTGTTATCTCAACGAAAACCATACCATATCCGGAGCGCGATGTCATCGGGTCCGTGTATGAAAAGGCATGCGGCAGCCGGAAAATCATGGACACTGGTTTGCTGATGGCAGGCGAGCTGCGGACCCGCACCGTCAACCGGGCCGCTTTCCATATGACCTATGAATGACAACTTTCCTCTTGCCATTCGGGTCATGGATCTACCATAATCCAGAAAAGGATATTTTTATTGTGGAAGGAAAACCGTCCCCCTCTGTTTTCCGTCTTAGTAGCATGAGGGGGAATCCGCCGGGTTCAACGACGGAAAGCACGCAGCCTGTTCCCCTTTTGTCTTACGAAAGGAGCGATCGTGTGGATGCCGTAACGTTTCAGGCGGAAGCCATGCGCTGCGAACGGCTGATGTACCACGTGGGCTACTCCATCCTGCACAACGATCAGGACTGCGCCGACGCCGTGCAGGAAGCGCTCACCCGCGCGTGGCAAAAGCACAACACCCTGCGAAACCCATCCCGTTTCCGCCCCTGGCTGATGAAAATTCTGGTCAACACCTGCCGCGACATGCTGCGCCAGCGCCAGAAGATCCGCTTCGTGCCGCTGGAGGAGGAAATTCTTCCCACGGAGCCGCCCGCGGAGCCTCTGCCGCTCAAGGAATGCATCGACCAGCTCCGGCCCGAATGGCGCATCACCGTGCTTTTGTACTATCTGGAAGGATTCTCCGTCGCCGAGATTGCCGATACGCTGGGCGTGCCGCAGGGCACGGTCAAGACGCGCCTGATGAAAGCGCGCGCCCGCCTGAGCGTCCTGCTCCGCGAGGACTGGGAGGAGGGTGAGCAATGAACGATCGTGAGTTTCGCAACCGTCTGAACCAGGCTTTGCCGGACGCGCCGGAGGGATTCCACCGCGCCATGACCGACACGCTGAACGCCATCGTGCGGGAGGAGGGCAGGCGGCGCGCGGCCTCGGCGCGAAAGCTGCGGCGCACGCTGCTCATCGCCGCGCTGGTTACGCTGCTGCTGGCCTCGGCCGCCGTGGCCGCCTATCACTGGAAGCTGTTTGACGCGGTGTGGTTCTTCAACACCCCGCCCGCCAGCGAAGGAGTTGCCCGCCAGGCCAATCTGTTTGAGGGGACGGTCAACGGCGTGGAGGTTACCGTCAACGAGGCCGCCTACGACGGCCGCACCCTCTACCTGATGTGGACCTACCGCCTGCCGGACGTGCACGTGCCGCTGGGCCTGGCCGAGGATGGCACGCTGTTGCCGGGGCTTTCCGAGGAAGTCTCGCAGCTGTTGCAAAAGTATGACATGCGGCTATGGACCGAGCGCATCTGGTTTGACGGCAGGGAGGCGGACATGACCATTGCAGGTTCCGGCGGGATGACCACCCCCACCACCGAGCCGGGCGTCATCGAGGAATACCGCTACCTGCGGCTGGATAAGGACGATGTGTTCCTGGATAGCAAGCTGGAAGTTGCCCTGCCCATCGGTCCGCCGCCGGAGGGCTTCTATCCCCCTTCTGAGCACCCCGAAATCTTTGACGAAAATGGTCGCATGCGCCTGCCCGACGAGGGCGTCGTCACCTTTACGCTCGATGTGACCGGCATGGCGGACAGCGTGCTGACGGAGCATCCGTGCATCCCCGTCGCGACGGACCTGGTGACCGCCCAGGTGACCGAGG
>USFL01000257.1 GCA_900553905.1 uncultured Eubacteriales bacterium
CTCAACGCCCATGCGGGCGAGCTGCCCGTGCCGGTGCAGGCCATTGACTGGCGAAATGTCGGGGATCGCTACAAATCCCCCGAACTGCCCTATGAGATTCGCTTTTTTTCGGCTGTGTTAAGCGATGAGGGGACCGTGCTGGCCACCTATAACGACCGGATTTTTGCCGTGGATGAGGACAGGGTGGCCCAATATGCGGCGGACGCGTTTGCCAGCGGTCAGGCAAGCGGCTTTGTGGAGGATTACCGCTTTGCCCGCTATGCCGTGGATGACGGCATCCTGCTGACCTTCCTGGACTGCGGGCGCATGCTGGCGGGGTTCCGCAGCGTGCTGATCTACAGCGCGGGCATCGCCGCGGCGGGCATGGCCGCCGTCTTCGTGCTGGTATGGTTCCTTTCCGGCCGCATAATCCGTCCCATCGCTGAAAGCTATCGCAAGCAGCGGCGCTTTATCACGGACGCGGGCCATGAGATCAAAACCCCCATCACTATCATCGACGCCGATCTGGAGATTCTGCGCATGGAGACGGGCGAGAACGAATGGGTCCAGGACATTCAGGCGCAGACCTCCCGCCTGGCCGCGCTGACCAACGACCTGATCTGCCTGTCCAAAATGGAGGAGGAAGAGGTGCAGGCCAGGCGGATCGAATTCCCCTTTTCGGATGCGATTCGGGAAACGGCGGAATCCTTTCAGACGTTGGCCAGGACGCGTGGAAGAACGCTGTGTATTCGCGTCGAGCCCATGCTGCCCTATGTGGGCGATGAGAAGGCCCTGTGCCAGCTGGCGGAAATTCTGCTGGACAACGCGCTCAAGTATTCCCGCGAGGGCGACGAGGTGCATCTGACGCTGGAAAAGCAGGGCCGGTTCATTCGCCTGGCGGTGGACAACGGCGTGGAGAACCTGCCAAGGGACATGGTGGACAACATGTTCGACCGGTTTTACCGCGGGGACCGCGCGCGCGCCTCGGACGGCGGCGGGCACGGCATCGGGCTGTCCATCGCGCGGGCGATCGTCAGCGCACACCGGGGGAAGATATCCGCCGCGGTCAGCGCCGGCCGGCTGACCGTGACCGCGCTGCTGCCCGCCGATTGATTTTTTGCAGAAGAAAGCGCCCGTTCCCGGCTATGCGGGGAGCGGGCGCTTTTTCAGCTTCACGCGCGGATCTCCTGGCGCATGAAGGCGATGTAGGAAACGGTGAAAGCAGCCATGGTCAGCGCCAGCATGACCGTCAGGTGCGGCCATACCAGCAGCAGGCTCTGGTCAAAGGACAGGTAGCTGGCAATCGCGCCCGATACCGAGGCCTGCGTGGTGATGCCGATGGTGCGCACGTTGGGGTTGAGCAAAGTGGAGGCCGCCTCGCAGTACAGGTAGTAGGGCGAGGTGCGTTCCAGGGACAGTTGCAGCTCATAGTTGCTGTACATGTTGTAATAGCCCTGAATGCCATCCAGCGGATAGGCGATGTTGGCGATGATGCTCACCACCATGCTGGCAAACAGCGTCAGGTAAATCCACACGGCGATCACGATTAGCGCCGAGGTGGCGGCGTGCTTGCACAGCGTGGAGCAGAGGATGGATACGCCCAGCCACAGCGCGGTGTACACCGCCGTGAGCGCCAGGTAGGAGAAGATGCGCAGAAGCTCCTCCCCCACCGGCGGGATGCCCAGAATGGCCAGCCCCAGCCCGCCCACCATGATGCCCACGAAGAAGATCATGATGAACACCACCGTGGTGCCGGCCAGGAACTTGGCGTTGATGACCGCGTCGCGGTGAATGGGCTGGGAAACCAGGCGGTTGAGCGTGCCCTGCGTGCGTTCGCGGTTGATGGCGTCAAAGCCCATCGCCAGTCCGGCGAGGGGGGCCAGATAGGCCAGGAATGAGGCGAACGAGGGGATGGAGCTGCCGCTGGCGGTGTAGATGGCCAGGAACAGGTATTCGCTGCTGGAGAATGTGGCGTCGGAGATGCTGCTGAGCGCCCCGTAGAGGCTGGCCAGGCTGGTGAGAATCAGCAGCGCGAACACCAGCTTGAAGCGCGCGCTGTGAAAGTGATCGGCCAACTCCTTATGATATAGCGTGGAGAAGCCGCCCGCCTCACGCCTTGGCTTCGCCCCGGAGATGGCGGAAGATGCTGCCGCTGCGGCTGCCTTCATGCTGCTCACCTGCCTTTACAAAGTATCTCGAATAGATTTCGTCCAGATCGCTGCCGCACTGCCGAAGATACGTAAGGTGGAACTTCTGTGCAAGCAGGGCGCGGACTACCGCGTCGGACACGTCTGCGGCGGACTGGACCAGAAAGTTATCGCCGCTTTCTTCCACGGAGGAAACGCCCTCCACACCCTTGAGCGCCTTGGCCAGCGCCTTGCCGCCCGGTTCTGCGCCCACCTCCAGGCGAAAGCCGCTCTCCTGCTCCAGCTGCCTGCCCAGCTCGCCGATTTCGCCGCAGGCCACCAGCTTTCCCTTGACAAAGATGCCTACGCGGTCGCAGATCTGCTGAATCTGGTGCAGCTGGTGCGAGGAAATCAAAATGGTTTTTCCATCCTTGTCCGCCAGCTCACGGATCAGGGCCATCAACTCATGCATGCCTTCCGGATCGATGCCGTTGGTGGGCTCGTCCATGATGAGCACATCGGGATCCTTGATGAGGATGTCCGCGATACCCAGGCGCTGCTTCATGCCCTTTGAATAGGTGCCCGCCCGGCGGTCCACGGCCTCGGTCATGCCCACGCGGGCCACCAGCTCGTCGATGCGCGCTTCCAGATAGTCGCCGGAGAGGCCGTTCATCGCGCCGGTCATGCGCAGGTTCTGCCGGCCCGTCATATCGGGATAAAAGCCCATATTATCCGGCAGATAGCCCACAAAGCGCTTGACCTGTATGGGGTTTCGGGTGCAGTCCACGCCGGAGATGGAGGCGCTTCCGGCGGTGGGCTCGGTCAGGCCCAGCAGCATCAGCGTGGTGGTGGTCTTGCCTGCACCGTTGGGTCCCAGCAGGCCGAACACCTCGCCCTGCCGCACGGTCAGGTTCAGGTCGTCCACCGCGGTCAGTGCCCCGTAGCGCTTCGTCAGCGCCTTGGTTTCAATGATCGTGCCAGCCATGCTCAGCGCCTCCCGTATTTCCGCATGACCAGGATAATCACCACTGCCAGCACCACGATAATGCCGATGCCCGTCAGGCCCCACTTGGTTTCAGTCTTGACGGTGATGCGGAACTCGGCGCTGTCGCTGGCATCGCTGCTGCTGGCGGTGAGGGTGGTCACGTAGTCGCCGGACATGGCGTTCTCGCCGGGGGTGATGTAAGCGGTGGTTTCCACCGTGGCGCCCGGCTCGATCACGTCGATGGTTTCCGTGGAGAAGCGCACATTCCAGCCGCTGGGCGCGCTGGAGGTGAGGTTGACGTTGGTCAGGTCGCTGTTGCC
>USFL01000258.1 GCA_900553905.1 uncultured Eubacteriales bacterium
CACAGTCGGGTTCTCTTTTGTGTGCCTGCTGTTACCTATGTATTGTACCGCAACATGATTTTTCTCAAGCTGCTGCTCCTTGCGCGGCAGCGTCCCAAACCCGTATAATAAGGTTTGAGAAGGGGAGGATGGGCCATGAAGGAAGAATGGCGGCTTTCGGAGCCGGCGCTGTTTGCGCGGCCGGCGCAGGGGGCTTTTCTTGCGCAGGCGGCGGCCGCGGCGCTGGCCGGAGACGGGGACCTGGAAAACCTGCGCTTTGCGGATGGAGAGCTGGACGGCCTTTCAGGCATAACGCTGGACGTGCGGGGGTGCGCCTTTGAGCGCTGCCGGTTCGGCGACAACGATTTCAAGCGCATCAGCTTTGTGGACTGCACGTTTGATAAATGCGAATGGAGCAACGCGCGGCTTGTGAACGCGGCGCTTCAGCGGGTGCGCTTTCGGGGTTGCCGCATGACGGGGCTTGAGATCATGCGGGGCGCGCTGATGAACGCGGCATTTGACGGATGCATGCTGGATTACGCCTCCTTTGCGGAGTGCAAGCTGGACCGTGTTGAGTTTTCCGAATGCCGCCTGCGGGAAAGCCTGTGGTCGGAGGTGCGGCTGCTCAAGGCGCGCTTTGCCCATTCGGATTTGGAGCGCGCGCAGTGGGCGCGCACGCCGCTGGCGGGCCTTGACATGACCACCTGCCGCATCGGTGGATGGAGCATCTCGCTCTACGACCTGCGCGGAGCGAAGGTCACGGCGGCGCAGGTCATTGAGCTGGCCGGGCTGCTGGGCGTGGAGATCGTTTCCTAACAAGAACAGAGGCGCGGCGGGAGCGTTTTGCATCCCGCCGCGCCTTAGCGTCTGCCAGACCGGCTCAGCCGACCACCTGATAGCCCTGGTCCTCCACGGCCTTTTTGAGCACGGCATCGTCCACGGGCGAGCCGAGCGTCACCACGGCGGTGCCGCTTTCATGGCTCACCTCTGCGGAGAGGACGCCGGGCACTTCCTCCAGCGCCTTTTTGACGCGGCCGGAGCAGTGGGTGCACATCATGCCTTCGATTTTCAGAGTTTTTTCCATGGTTTTTCGCTCCTTCGCAAATTTGATTTTATGGTCCTTCCGCGCGCTGTGCGGGTCAAACAGGTTCAGGCGCAGCGCGTTGGAGACGACGCAGAAGCTGGACAGGCTCATGGCCGCGGCCCCGAACATGGGGTTGAGCTGCCAGCCCAGCAGGGGAATGAACACCCCTGCCGCCAGCGGGATGCCGATGATGTTGTAGATAAAGGCCCAGAACAGGTTTTCATGGATGTTGCGAAGCGTGGCGCGGCTCAGGCGGATGGCGGCGGGCACATCGGTGAGGCGGCTGTTCATGAGCACCACATCCGCCGCGTCGATGGCCACGTCCGTGCCCGCGCCGATGGCGATGCCGATATCCGCGCGCGTCAGCGCGGGCGCGTCGTTGATGCCGTCGCCCACCATGGCCACCTTGCCCTGCGATTGCAGCGAGCGGATCACGCTTTCCTTGCCGTCCGGCAGCACCCCGGCGATCACCTGGTCCACCCCCGCCTGACGGCCGATGGCCTCGGCGGTGCGCTGGTTGTCGCCGGTGAGCATGACGACGCGGATACCCATGTTCTGTAGCTCGCGTACGGCCTGCGGGCTTTCGGGCTTGATGGCGTCGGCCACGGCGATCATGCCCAGCAGCCTGCCGCCCCGGCAGAAGAGCAGCGGCGTTTTGCCCTCGCCGCTCAGGCGGTCGGCCTGTGCGCGCATGTCCCCGGAAACCTCGGCCCGCCCGGAGATAAAGGCCAGGCTGCCGCCGGAGAGCGTCTCGCCATCCAGCGTGGCGGTCAGACCGTTGCCGGGCATGGCCGTAAAGCCGGAAACCTCCTGCACCTTCAATTGCAGCGACTCCGCGCGCTCCACCACGGCGCGCGCCAGGGGATGCTCGCTCCTTTGCTCCAGCGCGTAGGCCGCGGCAATGAGCGCCGCCTCCGTCACGCCGGAGGCGGGCAGCACGTCGGTCACGCGGGGCTGGCCCGTGGTAATGGTGCCGGTTTTATCCAGCGCCACCACGCGTACCTTTCCGGCCTCCTCCAGCGATACGGCGGTTTTGAACAGAATGCCGTTTTTGGCCCCCTTGCCGTTGCCCACCATGATGGCCACCGGCGTGGCCAGCCCCAGCGCGCACGGGCAGCTGATGACCAGCACCGAAATACCGCGCGCCAGCGCATAGCCGAAGTCCGCGCCCGTCGCCAGCCATATGGCCGTGGCAATCAGCGCAATGCCGATGACCACCGGCACAAACACGCCGCTCACCCGGTCGGCGACCTTGGCGATAGGCGCCTTGGTGGCCGCCGCGTCGCTGACCATGCGGATGATCTGGGAAAGCGTCGTGTCCTCACCCACGCGGGTGGCCCGGCAGCGCAGGAAACCGGACTGGTTCATCGTGGCGGCGGATACGGCATCGCCCTCGGCCTTGTCCACGGGGATGCTCTCGCCCGTGAGCGCGGACTCATTCACCGCGCTGTGCCCTTCCAGCACCACGCCGTCCACAGGGATGTTCTCGCCGGGGCGGACCACGAAGACATCGCCCATTTTTACCTGGCCGATGGGCACGGTGCGCTCCTGACCCTCGATCACCAAAGTGGCGGTCTGCGGGGCCAGCTTCATCAGCCCTTTGAGGGCGTCGGTGGTGCGGCCCTTGGAGCGGGCCTCCAGCATCTTGCCCACGGTGATCAGCGTCAGGATCATGGCGGCGGATTCAAAATAGAATTCGTGCATCCAGCTCATCGCCTGCGCTGCGTCGCCCAGGGCCTGCGCGCCGGTCATGGCGAAGAGCGCGTACACGCTGTAGACGAACGAGGCCGTGGAGCCAAGCGCCACCAGCGTGTCCATGTTGGGGCTTTTGTGCCACAGGCTCTTGAAGCCACTGATAAAAAAGCGCTGGTTGATCACCATGATGATGACCGTCAAAAGCAGCTGGGCCAGCCCCATCGCCACAGGATTGTCCGCGAGGAAGGCCGGCGCGGGCCAGCCCCACATCATGTGCCCCATGGACAGGTACATCAGCGCCACCAGAAACACCAGCGAGCTGTACAACCGCCGCTTGAGCGCAGGTGTTTCATGATCGGCCAGCGGGTCATCTGCCGCCGGCGCCGCGGCGGCGGGCGCACCTTTCACGCTTGCGCCGTAGCCCGCAGCCTCCACCGCCGCTATGACAGCCTGTTCACCGGCGGTGCCTTCCACCCCCATGCTGTTGGTCAGAAGGCTTACCGAGCAGGCCGTTACGCCCGGCACCTTGGATACGGCCTTTTCCACGCGCGCGCTGCACGCTGCGCAGCTCATGCCGGTTACCTGATATTGTTTCATGATTTCTCTCCTTTTCTGGACTGCGGCAGGCTAGCGCATCAG
>USFL01000259.1 GCA_900553905.1 uncultured Eubacteriales bacterium
GCCGCCAGGGACGCGGCCTACCGCTGGCTGCGCTGGCAGGCGGACCGCAGCTTCCGCCGCCGCGCCGTGGCCGCGCTGGACGGGCTGACCGGCACGTACGACGTGGTGTTTTCCACCTACGCGCCCTGGAGCGTGCATGAAATCGCCCGCGAGGCCAAGCGCCGCGGACTGGCCCGCCGCTGGATCGCGGATTTCCGGGACGAGGTGGGCACGGCCTTTGCCTGGCAGAAGGGCCAAAAGGCCCGCTACCTGCGCATGCTCAGGCGCGAGGCGGATGTGCTGTGCGCCGCGTCGCAGGGCTTTTTGGAGATGATGGGCTTTGAGGGCATCGGCCGCGTCCTGTCCAACGGCTTCGACCGCGAGGACCTGCCCACGGCGGCGGACGCGCCCGCGCGTACCGGCAAGCTGCGCGTGGTCTACTGCGGCATGCTCAGCATGGGCCGCAAGGGCGTGGGCGACCGCGACCTGACCCCGATGTTTCGCGCGCTGTCCGCGCTGATCAAGCGCGGACAGCTGGCGCGCAGCCAGGTGGCGCTGGTGTACGCGGGCGGCGAAAGCGCCCTGATGCGCCGCCAGGCCGCCGCGTGCGGCATGGGGGACCTGGTGGAAGACCATGGCCTGGTTTCGCGCGAGCAATCCATCGCCCTGCAACGGGGCGCGGATATCCTGCTGATGGCCTCGTGGCACATGGCCGCACAGCGCGGGATTCTGACGGGCAAGCTGTTTGAATATATGATGATGGAGAAACCCATCGTGTGCTGCATGTCGGGCGATCTGCCGGACAGCGGCGTCAAGCGGGTGCTGGAGCAAACGGGCATGGGGCTGTGCGTGGAGCAGGCAGCCGGAGCCGCGGATGAAGCGGCGCTGGACGCCTATATGACGGAACTGGCGTGCCGCTGGAAACAGGGAAAGCCCCTGCTGTCGTCGAAAAACGCAGACGAGGTGGAACAATATGCCTACCCGGCGCTGGCGGCCCGGCTGGCGGGCTGGATGGAGCGTTGAGCGCGGCTGTGTGAATGGTGAGGAAGTTGCCCATGAAAAAGACTGCGATTGCACTTGTGATGCTGATTTGCCTGTTGACCGGGGCCCTGCTGCCGGCGCTGGCGGAAATGGATGCGCCCCGCCCCGCTGTCACGGACGCGCCGGGGGCGGAGGAGAAGCCCACCGAAGAGGCGGAACTTCCCGAAAAGGACGAAGTCCCCGCCGAACCCAAGGCCACCGAGGCTCCCAGAGGAGGGGACGGACGCAGGAACTTCGCCGTTCCGAAGGCAGGGGAGAAGCCTGACGCACCCGCAGAGGAGCCCGGCGCCTTCGAGTCTCTCGAGCCTCCGCAGCCGCACGGACACCCCGGCGCGGCGCACGGAAAGCGGCATCATGGCGAGGACGGGCCCAAGGCCGGTCCAGACGCAGGACGCCGTCCCGGCGCGGGCAGAGGGCCGCATCATGAGGCCCCGCACTGCCGCCGGTGCGACCCGGAGCGGAGCCGGCCGCACTGCCACGGTTGTCCGTTTGCACACAAATGCCCCGGACGGCAGGACAGCCGCCCCGCCGGACCGCAGCCGGACGAGCAGCTGGAACGTGAGCCCCGCCGGGAAGCGGCGGAAAAGGAAATGACGCTTCCGCTTGGACCCGGAACAATCATCTGACCGGAGGGGAAATGCCCCTCCTTTTTTGTACGCTGCTTCGGATTGTGAACCTTCTGTAAACCTTCTCCGCGTGCGCCTGCAAGCCCTTGACAATGCCCTGCCGGAATGCTACCCTATGACCGAAAGAACGGTTTTGGTCCCAGCGTTTTGCATCATTTTCCAGATCGGCCGTTCGGAAAGGAAACGCCGTGAGTTACATCACCTTTGAAAATGTGACCAAGGAATACCACACCGGCGGGGAAACGGTACTCGCCGCCAACAATGTCTGCTTTGAGATGGAAAAGGGCGAATTAAGCGTGGTGCTGGGTCCCAGCGGCGCGGGCAAGACGACCATCCTCAACCTCCTGGGCGGCATGGACCGGGTCACCTCCGGAAAGATTACCGTGGACGGCAAGGAAATCACCAGCCTAAGCGGGCGGGAGCTGACCGAATACCGCCGGCTGGACGTGGGCTTCGTGTTCCAGTTTTATAACCTCATGCCCAATCTGACCGCGCTGGAAAACGTGGAGCTGGCGCGCCAGGTGTGCCCCAGGGCGCTGGACCCGGTGGAGGTGCTCAAGCAGGTGGGCCTGGGCGAGCGGATGAACAACTTCCCGGCCCAGCTTTCCGGCGGCGAGCAGCAGCGCGTGTCCATCGCGCGCGCGCTGTGCAAGAATCCCGCGCTGCTTCTGTGCGACGAGCCCACCGGCGCGCTGGATTCCAAGACCGGATTGCAGGTGCTGGCGCTGCTCAAGGACGTAAGTGAAAAATACCAGACCACCGTGGCCATCATCACGCATAACGCAGCCATCGCGCCGCTGGCCCGCCGGGTGATCCGCGTGCGCAACGGGCAGATCGAAAGCGTGGAAATGAACGACCATCCGGCCTCGGTGGAGGAGATCGCATGGTAAAAGATGTGCTGCGCCGTAAGCTTGTGCGCGATATGTGGCACAACCGGATGCAGTTTCTGGCGGTGATTTTGCTCTGTGCGCTGGGCACATGGGTGTTCAGCGGACTGGACGCGGCCTGGCGCATGCTGGACCTGTCGGCCCAGACCTATTTTGATGAGCAGAACGTGGCGGATGTGTGGATCACCCTCTCCAGCGCCGACCGGGAGGCCTTGGAACGGGTGCGCGGCATCGCGGGCGTGGAGGATGTGCAGGCCCGCGCCACGGCAGAGCTGACCGTGGACCTGCCCCATGAGCCCAGTCTGGTGGTGGAGGCCTATGACGGGGCAGCCCGCATCAACCGTCCGCTGGTGCGGGAGGGGAGCAATCTGGAAAGCAGCGACCTGCGCGGTTGCCTGCTGGATGAGCTGTTTGCACGCGAAAACGGGCTGGCCGTGGGCGGCCGCATCGGCCTGAAGGTGGGCGGACAGGTGTACGATTTCATCATCCGCGGGACCTGCTTAAGCCCGGAATTCGTCTCCCTGACCAAAAACAGCGTCCGCGATCCGCTCAACTACGGCTTTATCCTCATCAACAACGGGGCCATCGGCGCGCTTTCGCTCAACAGTCTGGTGGTCACCCTCGCGGACGGGACGAATGCCGAGACGGTGGAAGCCGCCGTGAGCGCCTATTATCCCGACGCGCTGATGCTGGACAGCCGCACGCAAAGCAGCGTGCACGGCATCGCCTCGGATGCGGGCATGTACCGTAGCCTGAGCTACGTCTTTCCGCTGCTGGCCTATGCCGTGGCGGCGATGATCGTGCTGACCACCATCACCCGCATGCTGGAAAACCAGCGCACGCAGATGG
>USFL01000260.1 GCA_900553905.1 uncultured Eubacteriales bacterium
ATTTTCGTATGCATCAAGCAGGTGCCCAGCACAAGCAAGGTACAGGTGGACGAAAAGACAGGGGTGCTGAAGCGGGACGGTGTGGCGAGCAAAATGAACCCGTATGACCTGTACGCGCTGGAGACGGCGTTGCGGCTGCGGGAAGAGCACGGCGGACGGGTGACGGTGGGTACGATGGGGCCTCCGCAGGCAGAGGCGGTGGTGCGGGAAGCGTACATGATGGGAGCGGATGAAGGGTACGTGTTTTCGGACCGGCGATTGGGCGGCGCGGACGTGCTGGCGACCAGCTACACGCTGTCGCAGGCGATCCGCAGCGTGGGCGACTTTGACCTGATCCTCTGCGGCAAGCAGACCACCGACGGGGATACCGCCCAGGTGGGCCCGGCGATTGCGGAGCACATGGGGATTCCGCACGCCGCGTGGGTGTCGCGCATCGAGGCGGAAACGAACGGCGTGGTCGTGGAGCAGCAGCTGCAGGATGTGATCGAGACGGTGCGGATGCCCTTTCCCTGCCTGGTCACGGTGGAGCAGGATATCTATATGCCGCGCCTGCCGTCGTTGAAAACGGCGCGCCGGGTGGCGGACCGGCCGGTGCATGTGATGGGGCTGGACAGCTTTCTGGATACCGATCCGGAGCATTATGGGCTGTCGGGAAGCCCCACGCAGGTGGAGCGCATCTTCCCGCCGGAAAACGACGTTCAACGGGAGCAATGGACGGAGGAAAACGCGGCGGAGAAGCTGCACGGACTGCTCAAACAGTGGAAATTTGTATAAAGAAAGGGGAGTTGGAGCATGGCACAGATAGCGGTTTTGGAACGCAAATGCACGGGATGCGGCCTGTGCAGCGAAAGCTGCCCCTTTGGGGCCATCGATATGAAGGACGGCAAGCCGGAGCTGAACGCGGCCTGCCGCGTATGCGGTATCTGCGTGAAAACCTGTCCGGAAAAAGCGATGATTCGGCTGGAAACGCGGGTGGCATCCGTGGACAAAAGTCAGTGGAAGGACATACTGGTGTTTGCCGAGGTGGCGGACGGCCGGCTGCATCCGGTCAGCCTGGAGCTGATCGGGAAGGCGCAGGAGCTGGCGCAGGGGGCGCCGGGCTTTCAGGTCAAGGCGGTGCTGCTGGGAAATGGCGTGATGGAGCTTGCGCGGGAACTACAGCATTATGGGGTCAGCGAAGTAGTTGCGTATGACGACCCGGCGCTGAGCTTTTTCCGTGCAGATGTATTTGCAACATGTATAGAGGACTATATCCGCGTGGCGCGGCCCAGCGTGGTGCTGGTGGGCGCCACGTCGCTGGGGCGCAGTCTGGCGCCGAGGCTGTCCACACGCTTTCATACGGGCCTGACGGCAGACTGCACGCGGCTTGAACTCCGGGAAAACACCGATCTGGTGCAGATTCGTCCGGCGTTTGGCGGCAACATCATGGCGCAGATCGTCACCACCAATACCCGCCCGCAGTTTGCCACGGTGCGCTACAAGGTGATGGACGCGCCGGCGCGGCAGGAGGAAGCGTCCGGAGAGGTGAAGGTGCGCCCCGTGCCCAAGTCAGCGCTGAAATCGGCGGTGACGCATGTGAACACGCAGCCGGTACCCGCTGGAAAAACCATCTCGGATGCGGACATTCTGGTGGTGGGCGGAAGAGGCCTGCAAAAGGAAGCCGATCTGGACATGATCCGGGAGCTTGCGGCGCTGCTGGGCGGCGACTGGGCGGTGTCCAGGCCGCTGGTGGAAAAGGGCTGGGCGACCAACGCGCGGCAGATTGGCCTGTCCGGGCGCACGGTGCGCCCGCGGCTGATCATCACCTGCGGGGTGAGCGGGGCGATTCAGTTTGTAGCCTGCATGAACGCCAGCGAACATATCGTGGCGATCAACAGCGACGCGCAGGCGCCGATTTTTGAGGCGGCGCACGTGGGAATCGTAGGGGATCTGTATCAGATCGTGCCGGATTTGATCGCCCGGCTGAAGGAGGCGCGAGGATGAAACCGTTTAACAGGGTGAACGAAGCGGATCTGGCGTTTTTTGAAAGCCTTCTGCCGGGGCGGGTATTCAGCGGCGAGGCGATCTCCACCGACTATGACCATGACGAGATGACCATCTATGGGCACTATGCTCCCGAAGCGGTGCTGCAGGCACAGAGCACGGAGGAGATTAGCGCCGTGCTGCGCTACTGCAACGAGCGCAACATTGCCGTAACGCCGCGGGGCGCAGGCACGGGGCTGTGCGGGGGCTGCGTGGCCACGGAAGGCGGCGTGGTATTGTCCACCGAACGGATGAAGCGGGTGCTGGAGGTGGATACGCGCAATATGACGGCCACGGTGGAGCCGGGCGTGCTGCTGATGGAGTTTCCCAAGGCGCTGGAAGGGACGGGGTTGTTCTATCCCCCGGACCCCGGTGAAAAGACGGCCACCATGGGCGGCAACGCCATGACCAACGCGGGCGGGATGCGCGCGGTGCGCTACGGTGTGACAAGGGACTATGTGCTGGGCATGGAAGTGGTGCTGGCGGACGGGGAAATCCTGACGCTGGGCGGAAAGAACGTGAAAACCTCCAGCGGATACAGCCTGATCGACCTGATGGTAGGCAGCGAGGGGACGCTGGGTATTCTGACCAAGCTCACGGTGAAGCTGATTCCGGAGCCGAAGGCGAATGTGAGCCTGCTGATTCCCTTTGAGCATCTGGAGGCATGCATTCAGGCGGTGCCGGAGGTGCTGGCGTGTGGCTGCGAGCCCACGGCAGTGGAGTTTATGGAGCGGGAAGTCATCGCTTGCGCGGAAACGTATCTGGGCAAGCAGTTTCCCGACGCGAGCTCGGACGCATATCTGCTGGTGCGGCTGGACGGGGCAAGCCCGGAGGCGCTCCGCCCGATGGTGGACCGGCTGACGGATGTGGCGCTGGAGCTTGGGGCGCAGGATGTGCTGCTGGCGGATACGGACGAGCGCAAGGAGAGCATCTGGAACGCGCGGGGCGCATTTCTGGAGGCGATCAAGGGGAGCACGCCCAACATGGATGAATGCGACGTGGTGGTGCCCCGGGACCGGATTGCGGCATTTGTGAAGCACAGCGTAATCATCGGGCGCGAGGAAGGGGTCAGGATCTGTTCGTTCGGACATGCGGGCGACGGCAACCTGCACCTGTACATCTGCCAGGACGGACTGAAGGACGCGGTGTGGACGGATGTGGTGGAGCGCGTGATGGAGCGGCTGTATGCGCAGGCGCGTGAGCTTGGAGGCGAGGTGTCGGGCGAACACGGCATCGGGCATGCCAAGCGCGCCTTCCTGCTGGAAAGTGCAGGAGCGCGCCAGATCGATCTCATGCGCGGAATCAAGGCGGTTTTTGACCCCAACGGCATTCTCAATCCCGGCAAGGTGGTATGA
>USFL01000261.1 GCA_900553905.1 uncultured Eubacteriales bacterium
TCTCGCCGCCGGGGGTCACGCGGGGATAGATCTCCTCGCGCTGCCCGGCGTCCAGAACGGTGATGGGCCGCTGCAATAGCTCCCAGCAGGCCTCCTCGTCGGTGATGTCGTAGGCGAAGTCCTCCCCGAACCACGTTTCGCCCGTCTCAAAGCCCTCCAGCCATTCTTCGACGGTTTTGGCAGAGGCGCGGGGCAGGCAGCCCAGCATGAGGGCGCTCAAAAGCATGAGCGCGGTGCATCGCTTCAGCATTCGCAGCATCGGGGGGAACTCCTCCTTCGTACAAATTCGATTATCGCTGGTCCTTCTGCCGCAGCTCTACGCGGCGGATCTTGCCGGAGATGGTCTTGGGCAGCTCGCTGACAAATTCGATGATGCGGGGGTACTTGTAGGGCGCGGTGGTGCGCTTGACGTGCTCCTGCAGTTCCTTCTTGAGCGCGTCGCCCGCCTCCCAGCCGGGCTTGAGGACGATGGTGGCCTTGACGACCTGCCCGCGCAGCTCGTCGGGGGCGGCGGTGATGGCCGTCTCCAGCACGGCGGGATGCTCCAGCAGCGCGCTTTCGACCTCGAAGGGCCCGATGCGGTAGCCGCTGGACTTGATCACGTCGTCGGCGCGGCCCACGTACCAGTAGTAGCCCCATTCATCGCGCCAGGCCACGTCGCCGGTATGGTAGAGGCCGTTGTCCCAGACGGTCTTGGTCAGCTCCGGGTCCTCATAGTAGCCGGAGAACATGCCGATGGGCAGCGCGTCGTCATCGGTATGGATGACGATCTCGCCCGTCACGCCCGGCGGGCAGGAGTTCCCCTGATCGTCCACCAGGTCCACGTCAAAGATGGGGCTGGGTTTGCCCATGCTGCCGGGGCATACCTTCATGAAGGGGAAGGTGGCCAGCGTGACCACCAGCTCCGTCTGGCCGAAGGCCTCCAGAAGCGGGATGTTTGTGCGCTTGAGCCACTCGGCGGCCATGTCGGGGTTGAGCGGCTCGCCCGCCACGGCGCAGTGATGCAGATGGCTGAGGTCATAGCCGGCGAAGTTCTCCTGCAGCATGTAGCGGTACATCGTGGGCGGGGCGCAGAAGGTGGTTACGCCGTAGGTGCTCATCTGCCGGAGGATGTCGCGGGCGATGAAGCGCTCAAAGTCATACACAAACACCGCGCTGCCCGTCAGCCACTGGCCGTAGAGCTTGCCCCACACGCTTTTGGCCCAGCCGGTTTCCGAGATGGTGAAGTGCAGGCCGCCGTCCTCGCACTGCTGCCAGTACAGGCTGGTCACGATGTGGCCCAGCGGGTAGTAATGGTCATGCGTGACCATCTTGGGCATGCCGGTGGTGCCGCTGGTGAAGTAGAGCAGCAGCAGATCATGGTTGTGGGGATAGGCGTCGCCCGTGGGCTTGTCCCACACGGGGCTTTGCAGGGGCATTTCCTGCTCGTAGCTGTGGAAGCCCTCGCGCTGCCCGCGCAGGATCATCACATGCTTGAGGCTTTCGCACTTCTGCATCGCCACCTCCGCGCTCTTGAGCACGCCTTCGTCCTTGTGCGAGATGACGATCATCTGGATGCGCGCGGCGTCCACACGGTAGAGCACGTCCTTTTCGGTCAGCAGATGGGTGGCGGGCACGCCCACGGCGCCCAGCTTGTGCAGGGCCATGAGGATCGGCCAGAATTCCAGGTGACGGCGCAGAATCAGCATCACCTTGTCGCCCTTGCGGATGCCCAGGGACTTGAACAGGTTGGCCGCGCGGTCGCTCTCTTCCTTCAGCTGTCCAAAGGTATAACGGATGCAGGCGCCGCTTTCATCCGTCCACAGCACGGCCAGCCGGTCCGGCTCCTCCTGGGCGATGCGGTCGGCCACGTCGTAGGCGAAGTTGAAGCTCTCCGGGCGGGTGATGCGGAATTTTTTGTTGAAATCATCGTAGGTGGAAAAGGTCGTGGGGCAGTTAAGGTATTCGTAGCAGAGCGGTTTCATCACGCCTTCGCCCCCTCTTTGATGACCACCGCAATGAAGCGGCAATCCCCCTCTACGGCATACATCACATGGGGCAGACTGGAATCATAGTACAGGCTGTCGCCGGGCTGGAGATACAATTCGTTTCCGCCCAGTACGATCTTGAGGGTGCCCTCCAGCACGTAGTCAAACTCCTGGCCCTCATGGCTGTGGGCCTGCTTCTGGGTGCCGGGCGCATCCTCGCGCACGGTTACGATGAAAGGCTCGGCCAGCTTGTCGCGGAAGTTGTAGGCCAGGTGATGGTATTCGTATTGCTGACGGCGGTTGAACTTGAGGCCCTGGCCGCGGCGGGTGAGCACATAGCCGTGGAGCTTGGGGCTCTCGCCGGTCAGAAGATCGCTGATGTCCACGCCCAGCACCTCGGCGATGTTGAACAGATGGGAAAAAGAAAAATCGCGCTCGCCCGTTTCATAGGCCAGGTATTCGTCCTCGTCGATCCCGGCCCGGCTGGCGACCTCCTGGGCGCTAAGGCCCGAGATGTCGCGCAGATCACGGATGCGAAGCGCAATCAGGCGTAGTTGTTCCCGATTTTCCGTCATGACAGACCCCTCCATGCGACGCGGAATGCGCCGCTCCAATATAAATGAAAATATACGAACGAAGCATAACACGTAAAAGGGAAAAGTGTCAAGGTTTGTATCCAGGTTTTACATCCCGTTTTACTGACGGCGCAGAAAAGTAGGAATAGAAATGTTCTGTTTGGAATAATAATAGACCATATCACGTCTAGTTGATCTTTTCCAGAAACGTGATATACTATGTACGTGGGACTTTTCCCCAATGAACCAAGAAATGAGGTGAATGTCCATGACTGTTACCAACCTGGAGCAGCATGCCTATACACTGGAGGCGCTTCGCAAAAAGAAGGGCTTCATCTGCGATATGGACGGCGTGATCTATCACGGCAACCTGCTGTTGCCCGGCGTCCGCGAATTTGTTGATTTTTTGAAGCGGGAGAACAAGAAGTTTCTGTTCCTGACCAATTCCAGCGAGCGCGCGCCCAAGGAGTTGCAACAGAAGCTGGAGCGCCTGGGGCTGGAAGTGGATGAGAAGCACTTCTACACCAGCGCGTTGAGCACGGCGGCGTTCCTCAAGCAGCAGTGCCCCGGCGGGAGCGCCTACGTCATCGGCGAGCCCGGCCTGGTGGGCGCGATGTATGAGGCGGGCTTTACCATGAACGAGGTCAACCCCGACTACGTGGTGATGGGCGAAACGCATGCCTACAGCTTTGAGAAGATTGAGCGGGCGGTGCAGCTGGTGCGCGCCGGGGCCAAGCTGATCGGCACCAACCCCGACCTGACCGGACCCGTGGAGGGCGGCATCGTGCCGGCGTGCAAGGCGCTGATGAGCCCCATCGAGCTGGCC
>USFL01000262.1 GCA_900553905.1 uncultured Eubacteriales bacterium
GTCGCGCTAAGCTGCATGATGCTTCCCCAGGCGGCCATGGCGGCGGACACAGGCGTGACCAACGCCAAGGTGGTGCTGCGCAAGGAAGCGGACAAGGAGTCCAGCGCGCTGCAAACCGTGCCGGAAGGCGAGGAAGTGGACATCCTGGGCAAATCCGGCGACTGGTACAAGGTGCGCTATGGCAACTATACCGGCTATATGATGAAGAAATACGTAACACAATCCCCTTCCGCAGCCGCGGCCGCGGCTGCCAGCATCAAGGCGCTGGGCACAGCGCCGGGCATCATGCGCATCGGGGATGAGAACAGCGACGTCAAGAAGCTCCAGCAGGCGCTGAACATCCTGGGGTACTATGACGGCAAGATCGACGGCATCTACGGCGACGGCACCACCAAGGCCGTCACCCAGTACCAGAAGGACGAGGGACTGGAGGCGGACGGCTATGCGGGCACCTCGACAGTAACCAGCATTTTTGGCAGCTGCAACAAGACCTCCATGACCACCCAGCCTGAACCGGGCAGTGGCGCTTCATCCTCGTTTGGGTCGTCCTCCTCGTCGTCCAGCTCAAAGTATCCCACGGTTTCCAGCATCTCGGAGATCGGCTCCGCCCCTGGCACCAGCCGCGAGGGCGACAGCGGGTCCAACGTCGTCAAGCTCCAGCAGGCGCTGGAATGCCTGGGCTACTATGACGGCGCCATCGACGGCGTGTACGGCGAGGGCACGGTGGCCGCGGTCAAGCAGTTCCAAAAGAAGCGCAACATGAAGGACGACGGCATCGCCGGGACCTCCACCATCCGCGTTCTCTTTGGCTCTGTGGGCGAATCCGGTTCTTCCTCCGGCAGTTCCAAGACCTACGAAACCGAGGTGCTGGACTGGTTCGAGGACGAGGTTACCAAGGTGATCCCCAAGAACGCCCGCTTCACCATCAAGGACGTAAAAACCGGCAAGACCTTTGAGGTCGTGCGCTGGTCCGGCTACAATCATATTGACGCCGAGCCCCGCACCGCCGAGGACACCGCCACCATGAAGAGCATCTATGGCGGAGAGTGGAGCTGGAACCGGCGCGCCATCCTGATTCTCTACAACGGGCACGTCTATGCGGCCTCCATGAACGGCATGCCGCACGGCACCACCACCATCTCCTCCAACGACTTCGACGGTCACTTCTGCATTCACTTCAAAAACAGCAAGACCCACGAGAGCGACAAGGTCGATCCCGACCATCAGGCGGCGGTGACCACCGCCAGCAAGGCGACCTGGTAATGCGCGCAACATACGGCCCGGCTTCCCGCACAAGGGAGCCGGGCCGCTTTTGCTTACAGCGTTTCCGGGTCGATAATGCCGGCGATGGTGATGTCGCTGGGCGGCGGGTCCTGAAGATCCAGCATGAGCGCGGCCTCCTTGCGGCCGATCATGTACACCACATCTCCGATACCCGCCTGCCGGGTGCCGTCGCAGGCAATGATCAGGCCCTTTTCCTGGCCGTTGACAATCTGGCGGACCACCAGGAGCTTGATACCCTCCAGCGTAGGGGTTTTGACCGTGCAAACCACGGAGCCCACAACCTTGCCGATGTTCATGCGCTTCCCCCTAATGGCAGGCCACGTGTTTGCCCTGCCAGGTATAGCAGTCCACCACGCCGCAGATGGTCACGCTGGCGATGAGCGTCTTGTCACTCGTGATCATCTGCGCCGCGCCGCCGTCGTTATTGACCAGGACGATATCGCCGATGCCCGCGTCCGCCGCGTCCAGGGCGATGAGCTCCTCGCCGGTCAGCTCGCCCTCCAGCGTGAGGTGGCGCACCTTGAGCAGCTTGTAGCCGCGGTATTTTTCGTATTTGACGGTGGAAACCACCGTGCCCGTCACGCGCGCGATCTTCATGAGGCATTCCCCTTGTCGTACACGCGCTTGCCCAGAATGTCCACGAAATCCACGATGCCCACGATGGAGCTGTCCACGGGCTTGTTGGTGGTCAGATCGGTCTGGCGCGACGAGCTGCCGCCCGCCCACATCACGATCTCGCCCTCGCCCGCGCCCACGGTGTCCACGGTGATGAAGGGCGCGCCCTTCTCCTCAAAGGTATCCATGTCGATGGGCACGGCCACCAGCAGCTTGAGCCCATGCAGCCGGTCCGACTTGCGGGTGCTGACCATGCTGCCGATCACTTTTGCCAGCTGCATGCCTCTGCCTCCTTTGCCTTGTCATAGGTGCGCGTGCCGCGCATGTTGATGGAATCCACAATGCCGTAGATGGTGTAATCCGAAGCGACCTTCTTGGAGGTATCCGACTGGCGGGCAGAGCTGCCGTAGGCGCAGAACACCAGGTCGCCCTCGCCCGCGCCCACGTCATCCACGCAGACCACGTAATCGTCCTTCATCACCAACGTGTCCAGCTCCACGGGCTGCACGATCAGCAGCTTGGCTCCGCGCAGTGCATCGACCTTGTTGGTGCTTACCACATTGCCCGTAACCCGCCCTACCAGCATAGGGGCCTCCTTCAGCCGTTTTTGGGCCGGGTGCTGTTGCGCACGATCAGCTTGCCGCCGATGAGCATGTGCATGCCCGGCCAGTCAGGGTATTTGATGCGCTTGCGGATCATGTCCACGGCCAGCATGCCCATGGCCGAGCGCGAAATGCGCATGGTGGTCAGCGCAGGCATGGTAACGGCGCTGAAGGGGATGTCGTCAAAGCCGATGATGGACATATCCTCCGGAATGCTGTATCCCGCCTCGCGGATGGCTTTGACCGCGCCGATGGCGACGGTGTCATTGTCCGCCACCACCGCGCCGTGCGGCACGTAGGCGCCGCTTTTGATCAGGTTTTTCATGTCCTCAAACGCGCCGTCCACCGTGGGCTTGAGCCAGATGGGCTCCGGAGCGGGCAGGCCCAGCCGTTCCAGCTCCGCCAGATAGCCCTCGTAACGCTCGTCGCAGTTGTTGACGGGCTGGGTGAATTTGAAATAGCCGATTTCCCGGTAGCCAAGGTCGTACAGGTAATGAACGACGTTGGCCATCAGGGCGCGATTGGCCATGACCACGCTGTCGATATTGTCCAGGATGATGTTGTTGTCCAGCACCACCACGGGCACGGTGAAGAGCTTGAGCAGCGGATAGTCCGGCTCACGCAGCTCGGTGCCGATGACGATGACACCGTCGGGCGGATTCTGCATGAGCTCGCGGATGGTCGCCGCCGCGGTTTTGGCTTCGCAGTTGCACATGATGAGGTCAAAGGCAAAGCGGCGGCACTCGCTTTCAATGCGGTCGATGATGGAGGCGACGAAGCCCTGATTCTCTTCCAGCGCGATGCCATGCGCACGGAACTTGAGTACCATCAGGCGAAAGCGCT
>USFL01000263.1 GCA_900553905.1 uncultured Eubacteriales bacterium
CGCCGCGTTCTGCGCGTAGTACAGCGTCACCTCGACGGGCGTGCCCGCCCCGTCCGGCGTGAAGCTCTCCGGCTCGGCGTGCGAATAGGTATACCCCTCCACCTGCATCTGGTAGGCCGAGGAATAGGTCTCCATGCCCGCGGCCGCTTCTTCCGTGGTGTCGCCGGTGATCTGCTGATTTGTGTCCTTGTCCAGATGATGGATCGTCACAACCGAGTTCACCGGTTCCGGCGCGCTCGGCGTATAGTACAGCGTCACCTCGACGGGCGTACCCGTTCCATCCACGGTAAAGGGGTCGGGGGTGGCATACGAATAGGTATATCCCTCCACCGCCTGCTGATAGGTGGCCGCGCTGTAGGTTTCGGGGGCCAGCTCCTGCCAGGTATCGCCGGTGATCTGCTGTCCGGTCACTTCGTCGAGATGATGGAACGTAACCGTGGAGTTGACCACCTGCGGCTCGCTCTGCTGCACCTCGAAAACCACGGGATTGGGGCTGGTGGTGCCGTCGGGGTTGAGCGTCACAAACACCTCGCCGGTGCTGACGAGCTCGTAGCCCGCCGGTACCAGCGACAGGTCGGGCGCGAAGCTCCGCCCCTCGACCGGGACAACGTCCTCATAGCCGTAAAACTCCTCGCCGCCTTCATAGCGGTAGGAGATATAGACCGTGCCGCTGGTGGGTCCGGCCGGCTGGTAGGGCGGGATGGCAACGGTGGAAAGGTAGAACGGATAGGCGATCTCGAACACGCCGCCGCGGTACACCTCGATGCTCGCGGCAACCGAGCCGTCCACCGCCGTGGCGTTGCCCGTCAGCAGCGTTCCAGCCGCGGGGCCGTAAGTAACCAGCTGCGGGTCCTCGGGGCCGGTGATGCTCTGGATGCTCACGCCCGCCTGCATCGCCTCCTCGGACACGGAGGCCCAATAGACCACCTGGTCTCCGTAGAGCGTGGCCGTGACCGGCATGCTCTGTACGCTTCCGTCCGCCGCGCTCCACTGGATGGTCACGGTGGGAAGCATGCTGATATCCTGCGCCAGCGCGGCCAGAGGCAAAACCATCTGCGCCGCGATGAGCAGCAGGCTGGTCAGAAGCGCCGTGGCGCGTCTGAAGGCTTTAGGAATATGCTTTGCCATATGCGGAATCCTCCTTATGCCGGGTGAGGCTGTTCTCCCTGCCGGGGCCGCGCACGGCGGCCCCTCTCATTGTACGGGGTTTGATATATGCTGTCAAGGAAGGCAAGGCGGCAGTTTCTGTCGCTGCGGGGCAGTTTTTACAAGTAAGAAGCTGTTCTTTTCCCGCGCTTTTTCTGCTTTCCACAAGGGGGAACGCCTTCCGGCGGCGAATACACAAGGGAACGAATTTTTGGAGGCGACCCGCTATGTGCGATCATCCCGACCTGCGCGAGGTTCCCCTGTCCGAGAAAGAGATGTTTCACGGCGTGCTCATCGACGTAAGCCATATGCAGGTGCGCCTGCCCAACGGCCATACCGCCCTGCGTGAGGTGGTGCGCCACAAGGGAGCGGCCGCCGTGGTGCCCGTGGACGATGCAGGCAACGTCTACCTGGTGCGCCAGCATCGCGTGGTGGTGGACCTGATGACGCTGGAAATTCCCGCCGGCAAGCTGGACTACGTCGGGGAGGACCCCCTCGCCTGCGCCCACCGCGAGCTGGAGGAGGAAACGGGTCTGCGCGCCGGGCGGATGGAGAAGCTCACGCACGTGGTGACCACCCCGGGCTTTTGCACCGAGCAGATCGGCCTGTACCTGGCCACGGAGCTGAGCCAGCATGAGGACCACCCCGATCCCGACGAATTTCTGCACGTGGTGAAGATGCCTCTCTCCGAGGCCGTCGGCCGCGTGATGAGCGGCGAGCTGCGCGACGCCAAGACCGCGCTGGGCCTTTTGATGGCCTGGCAGAAGCTCAACGCCTGACGCGCGCCTTGCGCCTCATGAAAAGTAACGATTCACATGTCAAAAAAGTTCCCAACTTTTTTCAGTCATTTGTATCTGCCAAGCGTTAAAGGAGGATTTTCATGTCCCGGTCGCGTCGTTCCCCCGTTTTCTGGCTGCTGATGGCGGCGCTGCTATTGCTGCTGGCGCTGGGCGTGTACCTGCTGGCGCTTGGCCTGACCCGTCCGCCCTTCGCCCGGCCAGGCGGCTGGGCGATCTGATACCGGCCGTTTGTTTGAAAGAAGGGGCTTCCCTGCCATGCAGACATATCTGGAGGTCTTTGGCCGCCTGCCTACCATGCTCACCCAGCGGCTCATCCTGCGCCCCGTGCGCATGAGCGACGCGCAGGACCTGTATGAGTATTCGCGCGATCCGGAGGTGGCCCGCCACGTCCTGTGGGACGCGCACCGCTCCATCCATCAGACGCGCGCCTATATCCGCTACCTTCTGCGCCAGTACCGCAGCTGCGCGCCGGGTACGTTTGTGATCGCCCTGCGCGATACGGGCAAGGTGATCGGCACCATCGGCTTCATGTGGGTGCAGACCGAAAACCGCTCCGCCGAGGTGGGCTACAGCCTGAGCCGCGCCTACTGGAATCGGGGCTTCATGACCGAGGCGCTCACCGCCGTGCTGGAATTTGGCTTCACCCGTCTCAATCTCAACCGCATCGAGGCTCAGCACGAGTGCGACAATCCCGCCAGCGGCCATGTGATGCGCAACGCCGGCATGACGCACGAAGGCACCTTGCGCCAGCGCATCTATAACAAGGGACGCTTTGCCGACGTGGACCTGTACGCCATTTTGAAAAGCGAGTTTCACCCTGCGCAAAGGGAGGAGGTGCATGCATGAGCCACGCGCGCTTGAGGGCGCTGCTGGGGCTGTGCGTGGCCGTCGCCGTGTGCCTGTCGGCCTGCTCGACGGATTACAGCCGTTCCTACAACCGCGCCCTGGACACCTTTGCCTCCGGCGAATACGCCGAGGCCGCCGAGGCGTTCGAGCGCCTGGGCGACTATGCCCAGTCGGCTTCCTACGCCGCCTATTCCCGCGGGCTGGTGCTCTATGAGCAGGGGCAATACGCGCAAGCGGAGGAATACTTCGCCCAGTCGCGCGACATTCTCTACGGCGAGGAGCGCTATCAGTACTGCCATGCCCACGCCCTGGCCGAGGAGGGACGCTTTGCCGAAGCCGCCGAGGCGTTCGAGGCCATCGGGGAGTTTGAGGACGCGCCCCTGCGCTGCCAGTACTGCCTGGGGCGCGACGCCGAGGCGGGCGCCCGCTACGACGAGGCGCTCTTTGCCTATGAAGCCGCTATAACCATCGACGACGCCGAAGCCCGCCTCTACAACCTGCGCGGCCAGATCTACAACCGCGCCATCGCCCTCAAGCAG
>USFL01000264.1 GCA_900553905.1 uncultured Eubacteriales bacterium
GCTTTCGTGCCGCGGCGAAACACCCGCCTCCAGCAGGCGGTGGACCATCTCCAGATTCTCCGGGAAACTGAAAAACTCCACTACGCTGGTGGCCACGATATCGCCCACGTCCGGGATGGCGGTCAGCTCCTCGATTGTGGCCGCCTTGAGCTTATCCAGCGAGCCAAAGCGCTGCGCCAGGTCGCGCGCGGTCTTGCGCCCCACATTGGGAATGCCCAGCGCGAAGAGAAACGCATCCAGCGCGCAGTGCCGGCTCTTGTCCAGCGCGGCGATCAGGTTTTCGGCGCGCTTTTGCTGAAAGCCGTCCAGCGGCAAAAGGTCGTTTGCCGTCAGATGGTAGAGGTCGGCGCAGTCGCGCACGCCCAGCCTGTCATATAGCAGCTCGGCGGTCTTTTCGGAAAAGGTGTCGATGTCCATGGCGTTGCGCCCGGCAAAGTGCGCAAGGCGCGCCACGGCCTGCGGCTTGCAGCTTGTGCGGTTCATGCAGAACAGGTGCGCGCCGCGCTCCACCAGCGGCTGGCCGCAGGCAGGGCATACCGTGGGCGGCTGAATGGGCGTTTCGCCGGGCGCGGCCTCGCCCACGCGGCCCATGATTTCGGGGATCACGTCGTTGCTGCGGCGAATCCACACCTCGCAGCCGATGGCCACGCGCTTGCGCTGGATATCGCCGAAGTTGTTGAGCGTGGCGCGCTTGACCGTCACGCCCCCGATGTCGGTGGGGGTGAGGTGCGCAAGGGGCGTGAGCTTGCCTGTGCGGCCCAGCTCCCAGGTCACATCCAGCAAAGTGGCGGTGCTTTCCTCGGCGGCGAACTTGTAGGCAACCGCCCAGCGGGGGAACTTCTCGGTGTTGCCCATGGCCTGGCGCGTTTCAAGGTCGCACACCTTGACCACCGCGCCGTCGATGAGGAAGTCCAGCGATTCGCGCTGGGCCTCGACCGCGTCGATGCGCTCCGAAAGCTCCTCGTAGGTATCGGCGTGGGCTTCATAGCGGCTGGTGGGGAAGCCGTTTTCCTGCAAAAAGGCGATCATGCCATCCAGATCATGGTACGGCGGGTTTTCGATGGTGCCGATCTGATAGAAGAAGGCGTCTAGCTTCCTTCGCGCGGTCACGGCGGGATCGAGGTTGCGAAGCGCGCCCGCCGCCGCGTTGCGCGCGTTTTTGAGCGGTTCGTCGGCGGTTTTATTGTAGGCTTCCAGCGTGCTAAGGCGCATGATGCACTCGCCCTGCACCTCCAAAAGCCCCTGATAGGGAATGGACAGGGGCACGCAGCGGATGGTGCGCACCTGGGGCAAAATGGCCTCGCCCACCTCGCCGTTGCCGCGCGTGGCGGCCTCGACGAGCTGCCCGCCGCGGTAGGTGAGGTTGATGGTCAGGCCGTCCAGCTTGTACTCCACGGCGTATTTGAGCGGAGGGAGGGGCGTTTCGCGCCCGTCGCTAAGCTGGGCGTGGAGCTTTTGCGTGCGCTCCAGCCAGGTCAGCAGCTCTTCCTTGCTCTGCACCTTGTCCATGCTCCACAGGCGGCTGATATGCCGGTGGGGGGCAAAGGCGCTGAGCGGCTCCGCGCCCACGCGCACAGTAGGGGAGTCGGGCAAGACGATGCCCGACTCCTTTTCCATCTGGGTCAATTCGTTGTATTTCCGGTCCCATTCCGCGTCGCTCATGGGGCTTTCGCCGCGGGTATAGTAGAGGACGGAAGCGCGGTTGAGCTGATCGACCAGCTCGCGCATGCGTGCGTTTGGCATATCAGTCGTTCACCTTCACAATCGGGGCGATGGAGAGCACGAATTCCTTCTGGCCGTAGGCCGCAAAGCCGATCACGATGCGGGCGTCGCTGCCGCTGCCGCGGATTTCCAGCACGTTTCCCTCGCCGAATTTGCGGTGCATCACGCGGTCGCCCGGCTTAAACAGCGCGGCCACCGCGCTTTCGGGCACGGTGGATGCGGCCGAGGGGGTAAAGCCCCTCTGCACGCCCGGAATCCCCAGCGCGCTGCGCCCCGCGCCCAGCCCCCGACCGGCAGCCTCGCCGCCGTAGCGCGGCGTGCGCTTGGGGGTGGGGTGCTGGTAGCTTTCCATGACGCCGGGAAAGTTGCGCTCGCGCTTGCTGATCCACTGATCATCGATCAGACGCTTGGGAATCTCCTTGAGGAAGCGGCTGGGCGCGTTGTAGTTGACCTGGTTGTAGAGCATGCGCTGCGCCGCGTAGCTTAGGAAAAGCTGGCGCTGCGCGCGGGTGATGGCCACGTAGCACAGCCTTCGCTCCTCCTCCATGCGCTTGTCGTCCTGGAGGGTGCGGCCTGTGGGAAAGACGCCTTCCTCCAGCCCGGCGATGAACACGATGGGAAACTCCAGTCCCTTGGCGCTGTGCACGGTCATCAGCGTGACGGCCTTGCCGCCCATCTCGGCATTGTCCAGATCGCTCACCAGCGCCACGTTTTCCAGATAGTCCTCCAGCGAGGGGCTTTCGGCGCCCTGCTCGTATTCGGCGACGGCGCCCAAAAATTCCTCGATGTTTTCCAGCCGGTTCTTGCCCTCGTCGGACAGGTCGCGCTCGTACTGCGCCTTGAGGCCGGTGCGGTCGATCACGTATTTGACGAAATCATTGACGCCCATATCCTCGCGGGCCATGACCAGCTCGTTCATCAGGTCGCCGAATTCGCTGACGCACTTGCGCGGCCGGGCCGAAAGGGTTTCGGGCACGTCCATCAGGGCGCTGTAGAGGGGCATTTCCTTTTCGGCGGCATAGCGCACCAATTCTGCGATGGTGCTGTCGCCGATGGAGCGCTTGGGCTGGTTGATGATGCGGCGCAGGCTCACGTCGTCGGCGGGGTTGACGATGCTGCGCAGGTAGGCCACGATATCCTTGACCTCCTTGCGGTCGTAGAAGCGCAGGCCCCCGTAGATGCGGTAGGGGATGCCGGCGCGCACCAGCATTTCCTCCAGCACGCGGCTTTGCGCGTTGGAGCGGTAGAGCACGGCCATCTCGCCGTAGCTTTTGCCGGCGAGCTGCATCTGCTGCATGCGGTCGCACACCCACGCGGCCTCCTCGCGCTCGTCCCCGGCGCAGAAGAGCTTGATGGGCTCGCCCGCGGGATGCTCGGTCCACAGGGCCTTTTCCATGCGGCCCTCGTTGTGGGCGATGACCTGATTGGCCGCGTCGAGGATGTTGGCGGTGGAGCGGTAGTTCTGTTCGAGCTTGATGACGGCGGCGTCGGAGAAGTCCTTCTCAAAGTCGAGGATGTTGCGGATGTCCGCGCCGCGCCAGCCGTAGATGCTCTGGTCGTCGTCGCCCACGACGCAGAGGTTGCGGCTCTCCTTGGTCAGCAGCT
>USFL01000265.1 GCA_900553905.1 uncultured Eubacteriales bacterium
TTCGTTTCATCGTTTTACGCCGGTCCGGTCAGCGCAGGCCGCCGGCAAACAGCGCGCGGTTCTTCCAGAAATAATCCACGCCGCTCCACAGCGTCATGGCCATGGCCACCGCCAGAAGCGTCCAGTTCAGCGCCGGAACACGAAGCCAGCCGATGGCGCTCAGCAGATAGGCCACCAGCATGGCCATCTGCGTGCAGGTTTTGATCTTGCCCAGCTTGCCAGCCGCAATCACCCGGCCCTGCTCCATGGCCACCAGACGCAGGCCGTCCACCGCCAGTTCACGGAAGAGCACCACCACGCAGGCCCACGAGGGAATCAACCCCTGCCCGCACAGGCTGATCATGGTGGACAACACCAGCAGCTTGTCCGCCACGGGGTCCATAAATTTGCCGAAGTTGGTCACGATCCTGTAGCGGCGTGCCATCCAGCCGTCCGCCCAATCCGTCAGGCCGCCCACCAGAAACAGCGCCAGCGCCACGCCATAGGACCAGGACGCGCCGATAATGATCATCAGCACGATCAGCGGGACCAGTCCGACCCGCAGGAGCGACAATCGATTGGGCCAGTTCATAGCTTTTCCCCCGTCAGATCGTAGGTATCGGCGCCGGTGATGCGCGCCGTGATAAAGCAGCCGATATCCGCTTCCGAGACGCCGCCCACGCGGATGACGCCGTCGGTCTCCGGGGCCTCGGCCGCGGAGCGCGCCACGCCCAGGCCGTCCGCGCCCACGCTTTCCACCAGCACCCGCTCCTCGCTGCCCACGCGAAGCCGGTTGCGCTCCAGTGAAATGGCCTGCTGCTCCGTCATCAGCCGGTCCAGCCGCCGCTGTTTCACGTCCTCCGGCACCTGATGAGGCATAGCTGCGGCGGGCGTATCATCCTCCGCCGAGTAGCAGAACGCGCCCAGCCGGTCAAAGCGCACGTCCCGGACAAAGTCCATCAGGCGTTCAAACTGCTCGTCCGTTTCGCCGGGGAAGCCGGTGATGAAGGTGGTGCGCAGCGTAAAGCCCATCTCCCGCGCCTTTTTGAGGAACGCGCGGGTCTGTTCGATGTCGCCCCGGCGGTTCATGCGCCGAAGCAGCTGCGGGTCGGCGTGCTGAAGGGGCAGATCCAGATAGCGGCAGATGTTGGGCCGCGAGGCCATGGCCTCCAGCAGCGTATCATCCACCTCGTCGGGATAGCAGTAGAGCACGCGCAGCCACTCCACGCCGGGGATGTCCGCCGCACGGATCATCAGTTCCGGCAGCAGGCTGCGCCCGTGCGTATCCATGCCGAAGCGCGAGGTATCCTGCGCCACCAGCACATGCTCCTTTACGCCCTGGTCCGCCAAAGCGCGGATCTCGTCCAGCACGCTTTGCATGTCGCGGGAGCGGAACCCGCCGCGGATGAGCGGAATGGCGCAATAGGCGCACCGGTTGTCGCACCCGTCGGCGATGCGCACATAGGCCGTATACGGCGCAGTGGTGAGCACCCGCTCCCCGCACAGCACAGCGGCATCCGGCGCACAGTAGCTGGGCCGCTTGCCCGCCAGCGCCTCCTCGATGGCGCGGGGAAGCATGGGATACTGGCTCACGCCCAGCACCAGGTCAACCTCCGGCATATCCTGCAAAATGGCCTGCTCATAGCGCTGCGTCAGGCAGCCGGTGGCCGCCAGGAGCTTGAGGTGTCCTTCCTGCTTATAGCGCGCCAGAGATAGCAGCGTATCAATGCTTTCCTGCTTGGCCGGCTCGATGAAACCGCAGGTGTTGACGATCAGAATATCCGCCTCGCGTTCATCGGCGGTGATGCGATAGCCCGCTTTGCGCAGAATTCCCAGCATCAGCTCGGTATCCACGCGGTTTTTACTGCACCCAAGGGAAACGACGCCTACGCTGTACACCGTCCTTTTTTCCCTCCCATCGCTTCTTGAAGGATCGACGCGCACACATGTTTGTCTCTCCTGGCGTTATTTTACCATAGTTTCTTCAGAATGCAACCCACCGCCGCCGCTTCCGGGCCCATTTGCGCTTTTTCGGAATTTCCATAAAAAATTGACTTCCTCCCCCCGGGTGTGATACGATGATTCGTGTCGGCGTTTGAGCGCCGCACACAGGAAGGGAAGGGCCGCAGGCATGGAAAAGGACCTGATGCGGGACGCCGCGCAAGGGCAGCTGCCCCGCTGGGACGGACCGCTCGCGCATCCGTTTTACAGCAAGGTGCTCAAGCGGGGCCTGGACTTTGTGCTGGCGGTCGTATTTCTGTTTCCCTGCCTTATGGTGATGCTGCCCATCGCCGCGGCGGTCAAGTGCACGTCGCAGGGACCGGTGTTCTACCGGGCGCTGCGCGGCGGGTATCACAACAAGCCTTTTTCCATCCTGAAATTCCGCACCATGGTGGTGGGCGCGGACCAGTACGCTTCCACCACGGCGCTGGACGATCCCCGGGTGACGCGGGTGGGGCGTGTGCTGCGGCACAGCAAGCTGGACGAGCTGCCCCAGCTGTTCAACATCCTCAAGGGGGATATGTCCTTCATCGGGCCCCGGCCGGAGCTTTTGCGCTATACCATGCGCTATACGCCCGAGGAGCAGTGCATCCTCTGGGTGCGTCCCGGCATCAGCGACCCCAGCTCCATCCATCTGATCAACCTGGACGAGCTGGTGGGCCATGACGACCCGGAGGGCTGCTACGAAACCAAGATTCTTGACGAGAAAAACCGCATGCGCGTGGCTTACGCGCGCAGCCAGTCCTTCGGGCTGGACGCGAAGGTGTTTTGGGATACGCTTTTGTGCGTACTGAAGAAGAACCTCAAGAGGGAACCGTCCGCGCGGCGCGAAATGCCTGCGCGGCAAGGAGGTAACCGATGAACTGCCAAAAGAGTCTGGATCTGGCCTACAAGATCCGCCTTCACGCGCTGGAGATGACCAGCCGCGGGGGCACCTCGCACATCGCCAGCATCTTTTCCATGGCGGATCTGGTGGCCGTGCTCTACGCCGACGTACTGCGCTACGACCCCCACAATCCGCGCATGCCCGGCCGCGACCGGCTGCTCCTGAGCAAGGGCCACGCGGGCGCGGGCATCTATGCGGCGCTGGCGGAAAGCGGCTTTTTCCCCGTGGAGGAGCTGCTCACCCACTGCCAGAACGGCAGCCGCCTCAGCGGGCATGTCAGCCACAAGGGTGTGCCGGGGGTGGAGGCGTCCACGGGGTCGCTGGGGCAGGGCATGCCCATGGCCATGGGCATGGCGATGGCCGCAAAGCTCAATCACGAAACGCACCGCGTGTACTGCATCATCGGCGACGGCGAATGCGACGAGGGCGCCATTTGG
>USFL01000266.1 GCA_900553905.1 uncultured Eubacteriales bacterium
GGTCACCAGCGGATAGGCCTGCGCAAAGGCGGGATTGTCCTGTGGGGAAATGCTCACGCCACCGGCAAACGTCAGCACAACGGGCTCCAGACCGCCCAAATCGGCTGTAACGGTTGTGATGCCGCCGGCCGCGCGAAGCGACAGGTAACGCCCGTCCACAAGGCAGGCGAAGCCGCCGGGCGTGCCCGCACTGATTTTCGCCACGGGAAGGGGGTTGGTATCCTGCCCGCGGCAGAGGTAAACGGTTCCTGCTGTCTCCAGGCATACCTGCCCGCCTTCGGGCACAAAGGCGACGGACTCGGGCCGGAGGGAGGCCAGCGAGGCAAACAAGAGGGTATCGGAGTTTGAAGCATCATAGCGAATGATATCGCAGGCGGACGCCGCATCGCGTATGTCGTAGGAAGCCATCACCACCGAACCGTCCCCGCAGGGGGCAATGGCCTGTATGTTCTGATTTTCAAGCGCTTTCCACTGGCCGTTGGCAAGGCATAAGGCGAGCAGATCCGTTTTTAGGGTGATATCGCTTTCCACCAGCAGATACAGCCAGCCACCTGAAACGGCATAGCCGCGCATCAGACGAAGCGCGCCCGCTGCATCCAGCAAAGCGGGTGAATCCAAAGGGTAGATTTCGGAGGAAACGACATGGTCCGCCTCGCTGATGTCCAGCCGGGTCAAGGTGCCGCGTCTGAAATTGAGAACGTAAAGCGACGAGGTGTCGCCCATGAGCTGACCGTCGATTCCCTGCCCCACAAGCGTGACGCAGCCGCTTTCATCCCAACGGTAAAGGCGGGATTCTACGGTGAAATAGAGCGTTTCACCTGCCATTGCAAAGCCGTCCGCAGCAGAAAGCAGCGGGGAAGGGTTCGTGCTGCCGTCGGTCGCCACGGCGACGGGCAGGCTGAATGCGACAGCGAACACGGCGGTCAGCAGAAGCAACAGCCATTTCGGTTTCATGGAGTCGGCCTCCTCTTTTTGCAGTTCGAGCAAGTCGAAACGGCCCGCGGTTCCATCATAATATACGACGAAAAATGCATCCATTTTTATGCAGCGTCAGAACATTTCCCCGGGGCTTGCCGGCATTTGAAAGCCGGCAGAGGCATGGGGATATCTTGCCCTGTTCCCGGCGCTGTGATATGATAAGGCAAATGCAAATCGGCAAGGAGGCAACAGCAATGAAGATCGGCTTTATCGGCATCGGCGTAATGGGCGAGAGCATGGCGCGTCACCTGATGGAGAAAGGTCACAGCCTGACGGTATACAACCGTACCAAGAGCAAGGCGGACCGCCTGCTGGCGGAGGGCGCGGCCTGGGCGGAGAGTGCGGGTGCGTGCGCGAAGGACCAGGACGCCGTGATTACCATCGTGGGATTTCCCAAGGACGTGGAGGAGGTCTACCTGGCGGCGGGCGGTATTCTGGACAGCGCCAGGCCCGGCGCGTACTTGATCGACATGACCACGACCAGTCCCGCGCTGTGGCAGCGCATCGCCGCTGTGGCGAAGCAGCGGGGCCTCAGGCCGCTGGACGCGCCGGTGAGTGGCGGCGACAGTGGCGCGCGCAACGCCACTTTGAGCATCATGGTGGGCGGCGATGAAGCGGACTTTGAGGCATGCCGTCCACTGTTTGAAGCCATGGGGAAAAACGTCATGCTCACCGGCGGTCCGGGCTGCGGGCAGCATACCAAGATGGCTAACCAGATCGCCATTGCGGGATGTGTGGCAGGTGTGGCCGAGGCCATCCGCTACGGCGAGGCAGGCGGCCTGGATGTGTCCAACATGCTGGACTGTATCTCGGCGGGCGCGGCCGGAAGCTGGCAGATGAGCAACAACGGGCCGAAAATGGTGAAGGAAGATTGGGCGCCCGGCTTTTACATCAAGCATTTCATTAAGGATATGCGCATTGCCGTGGAGGAAGCGGACCAGCGCGGGGCGGAATTGCCCGTGCTCAAGCAGGTGCTGAACATCTACGAGCGCCTGCAGGAACAGGGGCAGGGCGACCTGGGAACCCAGGCCATCATCAAGGCCTACCGGTAAGAACACAGCGCAAAAGCGCGGCACCCGAACGTCCCGGGTGCCGCGCTTTTCAAATCAAACCAGGGGAGCAGACTGCTTAGAAATGCCCGACGGGCTCCGTCCCATAGGGGCGCAGTCGGAATAAAAAGGGAGGATAGTGCAGTGTGGCGATGATGCTTTCGCCCGTCTGAAGAGCGGTGAGGTCCTCGTCGCTGATGACGTGCTCGTCCATCACCTGCTCCACCATGCCTCGCTGTACCGTAGACCGGTAGCTTTCTACCGCGCGGTGGCGTCCATAGAGGCTCTTGACATAGGAACGGCTTTCGCGGTCCCAAAGCCGGAAGGCCACAGTCGTGCCGATCTGCCCGAGCATGGGACCTGCCGCTGCCTGATAGCGCGCCTTGATCGCGGCTACGCCGGTTTCGGCCATCAGGATGCGCAGGCCCCTGGCACGGCCCAGGGCGAGCGCATCCTCCAGATGGGGCAGACGCCCCAGCACACATGGCCCATCCAGAAGCAACGTCACGGTTCCGTCGCGCTCTACCCGGGACAGGGCCTCGGTCAGACACAGGTCCATCAGAGCGGCAAACACAGGCCGCGTCAGGGGGCCACGTGCCGGATCGTAGCAGACGAAGATCGTGCGGCCGCCGCGCGCGCGCATCAACTTGCGGATTCCCAGCGTGCCCCGGCTACCGAAGCGACCGGCGAGCAGTTCACGCGCGGCCTGCTGCAGATGCGCTACCACGCCCTGCGCGCGTTCCCCCTCGCCCAGATAGCTGGCAAAGGCGCGAAACTCCGGCGCGGCATCAAGAATCTGGCACATGCTTTCCATGTCGAAGCCATCGATCAGCTCGCGCAGGGCCTGACAGGTACAGAGCTCGCTATCGCCCCGGCGCTTGAGATACACGGCCAGCGCCATGATCAGATCGCGCGCGGCGGTAGGATAAAAGGGATGGGCGGCGCTTTGGATGCGCTCCTCAAACAGCAGGCCGAACAGCGCGGAGGCATCCTCGATCAGGCGGCTGTCATCGGTAAATTCCTCAAACAGATTCCAGCATTCCGGGCCGTCAGGTCCCGCGGCGCGCTTGTCATCGGCAAACACGATGTCTCCCTTCTGGTACAGGGCGTTATAGTACTCGCCGGTGGGGTCCAGGATGACCAGCGCATCGTTTTCGGTCTGGTTGGCCCGCAGGCCGCGGGCCAGATGCAGCAGCATGTTTGTCTTGCCGGTGGCAGGACTGCCCAGAATCAGCATATGCCGGTCGATCAGGCTGGCGCCTACGGGCAGGTAGA
>USFL01000267.1 GCA_900553905.1 uncultured Eubacteriales bacterium
GCCGCCGCCGCGCACAGCCCGCCCAGCTGCGGCTGCTGCTGGCGCACCAGTAGGCACAGTACCGCCGCCGTCACCGCAAGGCCCATCCATTGCCAGAACGCCATGGCCTAGTACAGCGCAAAGATGCTTTGCAGGCTGGAAAAGAGATCGGCCACCAGATCCACCACCAGAAACAGCGCGATCACCAGTCCCACCACCGTGACCAGCGTGCTCAACTCCTCACGCCCCGCGCGCGTGAGCACCTGACACAGGACGGCCACCACCACGCCCAGTCCAGCCAGCTTAAAGAGCAGATCCACCTGGACCATCGTTTCGCCTCCCTCTTTGCGCTACCACAGCGCGATGCCTGCCATCAGTCCCAGCAACAGCCCCAGGCGCATCACCAGCCCGCCGCCCGTTTCCGCCTCGCGCCGCGCGTCCTCCTCCAGCGGGCGCAGCCTTCTCAAGCACGCTGCGGCGGCCTGCGCGCGCATGGCGGCGGTGCCGCTGCCCAGCTGCAAAAACAGGGCGCGCATGGCCTCGCGCTCTTCTGTCTTTTCCCAGGGGATGGGGATGTGCGCGCACGCCTGCGCATACGCATCGCCCAACCCCAGCAGCGGCTCCTGCGCCAGCGCGTGCGCCACCCAGAGCAGTCTGCGCGACACTTGCTCGCCCCCCGGACCGGTGGGCGCGTAGTGCGCACACTCACACAGAAGCTCCGTCAGTCCCATGCGCTCCTGCTCCAGCATCAGCCGCAGGCTGGCCACCACGTCCAGCCGCGCACGAAGCGTGCGCAGGCGCCTGAGCCTTCGATCCCGAAGCCAGCTGCCCGCCGCCGTGCCTGCCAACAGGCAGCACAGCGCGCCTGCCGCGCCCATCACGGGGCCGCCTCCAGCGGACGCAGCTGCTCGTCGCACACGGCGCGCACACGGCCCACCTCGTTTTCATCCAGCAGGGCATAGCGGTCAAAGACGCGGTTCTGCGCCAGATGATAAAGGATTCCCCGCGACAGCGCCGCCTGGAGGTCTCGCCCATGCAACGTGGCCAGCACGCTCACACCGCTGCGCGCCGCCTCCAGCACGGCCTGCGCGTCCATCGCGCCGCCCAGCTCGTCCGTGACCAGCGCCTGGGGCGACATGGCGCGCAGCATCCACCGAAGCCCCGCCTCTTTGGCACACCCGTCCAGCACGTCGGTATTGGGCCCCACGTCCAGCTGCGCCACGCCGCCGCTCATGGCGGCGATTTCGCTGCGCTCGTCCACCACGCACATGCGCGCGCCCTGCTCGGACAGGCGGCGGCAGGCATCGCGCAACATGGTGGTCTTGCCCATGCCGGGAAGGCCCACGATCAGCAGGCTGCGGACGCGGCCCTGCTCGTCCCACAGATGAGGCATCAGCGCATCCGCCGCGCCGCGCCACTGGCCCGCCACGCGCAGGCACAGGGAGCTGATGTCGCGCAGGGCGCGCACGCTCTGCCCCTGTGCCACGACCCGCCCGCACAGGCCCATACGGTGTCCGCCGCGCAATGTGACAAATCCCTGTCGCTGCTCCTCGGCACGGGCATAAAGGGCGTGCTCGCACAGCGCCTCGGCTATCTGTTCCACCTGCGGCTGGGTGGGCGTGCAGGCGCAGGCGATCTCCCCGCCTGCCGTGAGGATGCGCACCTTTCCGCCTGCGCGCACGCGGATTTCCCGCACGCTGCCCTCCTGCTGCTGCATCAGCGCCCGTCCTACGGGCCTGGGCATGCAACCGGTCAAAAAACTGATGGTCTCCTGCCAGGTCATGTGCCTCTCCTCCGATCATTCAAACAAAATCAGGCCGATGGCCCGGTAAAACGCCTCGTCCACGGCATCGCGTACAGGCAGGCCCAGGTCCTTCCGCGCACGGGTGACCGCCGCCTGCGTGCCCCTGCCGTAGATGCCGTCGGCCTGGCCCGTATAATAGCCCAGCACCGTAAGCCTTCGCTGCACGGCGGCCACGTGGCTGTTGCGGTCGCCGGGGATGAGGTAGCGCAGATAGCTGTCCAGCTGGCCGTAGGGGCCGCCCTGAATGACCACCTTCGCGCCGTTGGGCACCAGGCCGTAAAGTTCTTCGGAGTCCCGCACATACATGCGGATGCAGCCGTGCGAGGCGTTGCTGCCGATGCTGCCGGGCTTGTTGGTACCATGGATGCCAAACTGTCCCCACGGGACGTTCAACCCCAGAAACCGCGTGCCGAAGCCTCCCAGATCGCCTGAAAAACGGCTGGTGATGCGAAAGGTGCCGATGGGCGAAGGCGTATCGCCCGTGCCGGTCGCTACGGCGTAACGCTTTTTGACCTCCGTGCCCTCGTAGAGGGTGAGGGACTTTTGCGGAATGTCAATCCAGATCCAAGGGCCTTCCGGCACGTTGGCGCGGCGGGCGCGTTCCTGCGGGGTCAGATCGGCGCTCTCCCCGCCGGGCGGCGCGGCTGCCAGGCCCCCGGCACCCGCCAGCAGCGCGCAGAGCAAAAGCGCCGCGACCGGCCGTATCCATGCTCTCGCCATGTCCGCGCCCCCTTCGCTTTGGTCCTTCAACCTTATGCGCCGTCTGTGAGCGATATGCCCTGCGCAGATGGATACGTTTCACACAAAAAAGCGGCGCGCACTCCAAACGAAGCGCGCGCCGCAAATGAAATCTGTTTCAGTTGTCGCTGCAATGCCCGTGACGGCAGGCATGACCCTCGCCATGATGACCGTGGCCGCAATGACCCTCGCCATGCGCATGGTCATGATGGTCGCACCGGGCGTTGGGGTCGTAGGCCAGCTCGCCCCTGAGAAGCGCCTCGACCGCCGCGTCGGCCTCGCCCTTCACGCCCCCATAGAGGCGGATGCCCGCCTGCGCCAGCGCCTGCTGCGCGCCGCCGCCGATGCCGCCGCATACCAGCGTATCAACCCCATGCGCCTTGAGCACCTGAGCCAGCGCGCCGTGGCCTTCTCCCCCGGCATCCACGACGGTCTGGGCGGTTACCTTGCCGTCCTCCACGTCATAGAGCTTAAACTGTTCCGTGTGTCCGAAATGCTGAAAGATCTGTCCGTTGTCATAGGTGACTGCAATTTTCATAATCTTATCCTCCTTGTCGGTTTGGCAGTTGCTCCACCGGCAGCGCCCGCGGCAGCCCCATCCAGGGCATTCCTCTGCCGAGGCGGCGCTGCACAGCTCATAGTCCCCGCCTTCAATCACCAATCCGCGGCCCTCCACCAGGCATTGCGCCAGCTTGCGGCGGGCCGTGCCGTAGATGGCCTGCACGGTGGTGCGCGCCACGTTCATCTGCGCGGCGCACTG
>USFL01000268.1 GCA_900553905.1 uncultured Eubacteriales bacterium
GGGGCTTGAGCATCTGGACATCCACCTTGCGGAACAGCGCCAGGCACAGGGTCAGCGACACCGCCTCCGCCACGGGGAAGCACCACCATACGGCGTTCACCCCGCCGAGCTGGCTGAGAATCCACGCCGCGGGCAAAAGCACGATCAGCTGGCGGCACAGGCTCATCAACAGGCTGTAGAATCCCTTGCCGATGGCCTGGAACACCGTGCTCAGCGTGATGCCCACCGCCGCCAGGATGAAGTGGCTGCTGATGGTGCGCAGCGCCACCACGCCCATGGCGGTCAGGTCGCTCGCGCCCTCGGCCTCGAACAGGCCCAGCAGCGTTTCAGGAATCAGCAGGAACGCGGCCGTGCCTACCGCCATGATCGCCACCGCCAGCTTGACCGCCACGCGGATGGCGTCATAGACGCGCTGGCGCAGGCGCGCGCCGTAGTTGTAGCCCACGATGGCCACCAGGCCGTTGCTAAGGCCGAACACCGGCATGAACACGAAGGACTGGAGCTTGAAATATACGCCCAGCACGCTGACGGCGGTGTTGCCGTAGGCGATGAGGATCAGGTTCATCAATACGTTCATGAACGAACTGATGGACTGCATGATAATGCTGGGGAAGCCAACGGCCAGAATGCTCCTGAATACGGAGGCTTCAGGCCGGAACCCACGCCAGACCACCTTGAGCTCGTGGTTCTTCAGCTGGTTGAGCACAAAGCCCAGCAGCATGCCGCCGATCTGACCGATCACCGTGGCCGCCGCCGCGCCCGCCACGCCCATCTGCGGGAAGCCCAGCAGGCCGAAGATCATGATGGGGTCCAGAATGATGTTGATCACCGCGCCGGTCAGCTGCGTGGTCATGGACAGCATGGTGTTGCCGGTGGCCTGCATCATGCGCTCAAAGGAGATGGACAGGAACAGGCCGAAGCTGAACACCGTCACGATGCTCAGATAATCGCCCGCCATGCGCTGCAATTCCGCGTCCGGCGTGAACACGTGAAAGAAACTGCGAGATCCCAGCAGGCCAAAGAGCAGGAACAGCACGAAGCCGCCCAGCTCCAGCAACATGCCGCAGCGGGCCGCGTCGCGCGCCTCATCGGGCCGCTTCTGCCCCAGCTTGCGGCTGATGAGGCTGTTGATGCCCACACCCAGGCCCGTGGCCACGGCGATCATGAGCAGCTGGACGGGAAAGGCCAGCGATACAGCCGTGAGCGCATCCGGGCTGTAGCGCGCCACAAAGATGCCGTCCACCACGTTGTAGAGGGCCTGCACCAGCATGCTCACCATGATGGGGACGGATACCTTGGTCACCAGCTTTCCCATGGGCATGGTGCCCAGCATTTTTGAACGTTCCTGCTGTTCCATAAACGCTTCTCCTTGTGTGCTTTGTTTTTTATTGAAAAGTAACAGCGGTGAAAGAGGGCTCCGGCATAAAGCCGCCAATCTAATATGATAGTGAAAAAACGCGCGGCCGTCAAGAACTTTTTCCTGTTTTGCGGCCTTGTACAAAGACATCAAGGCGAGGTTGACAACGCGCCGTGCCCCTTGTTAAAATCAGGGAAAGACAGGAGGGGGAAGCAATGCCGCGCAGGGTAAAGTTTGACCGGGAAAGTATCATTCGTGCCGCGCTGGATATCGTGCGCGAGGGAGGACCCGAGGCGCTTAACGCGCGTGCCGTGGCGGCGCGGTTGGGCAGTTCCACCCAACCGCTCTACAGCGGGCTGGGGAGTATGGACGAGCTGCGGGCGCAGGTATACGCCCGCGCGGCGGCGCTGTTCAACGAGCGGATGGCCGAATGCGGCGCCGAGGGAGTGCCTCGCTACAAGGCCTGTGGGCTGACGCTGCTGCGCTTTGCCAATGAGGAGCGCGCTCTCTACCGCTTGCTGTTCTTGAGCGACATTGTGCGCGTGGCCAATGCCAGAGCATGCCTGGAAGAAACGGCGAGCCGCGCGCATGAGGCCGTTATAGCCGTCACAGGCTATCCGCTGGAAATCGCCCGTGACTTTCACCGGCATATGTTTATCTTCACGCAGGGCATGGCGTCTTTGATCGCCACGGGCTGCGTGCCTTATGATGAGGCGTATTGCAGCACCATGCTCGATGACGAGTACACGGCGCTGCGAAAGCTCTACGATGGGCGGCAAGCGTAGACAGCCGCTTCTTTGATGTGCTATAATGATAGATGACCGATTTGCAAGGGGAACGGAAGGACGGGGGAATATGGGTACGGCGCACAAACGCAAAGCGGAGCGGCACGCCATCCAGAACCGCGAACTGAGTTGGCTTGCGTTTAACCGGAGAGTACAGCAGGAGGCGGACAATCCCGACAACCCGCTTCTGGAACGCGCCAAATTTCTCGCCATCGTCACCTCCAACCTGGACGAGTTTGTTCAGGTGCGCTACCAGCGCATCTACCAGGCTGCCAAGGAGAAGACAAAATTCGGCGGCGTTGCTGGGCCGAGGCTCTACCGGCGCGTCAACCGCGAGGTCCTGCGGCAGAACAACGCCCAGTATCTGCTCTATGAAGGTATCCGGAGCGAACTGTATTTGCAGGGCGTCAGGCTCTACCCCACCTTCTCACTGGACGAGGACCATATCCGGCGCGAAAAGGCGCTGTTTGAAAAGGAAATCCGCCCCTTTCTGAAGGTGGAGCCGCTCAGGGACAGCCGTCCCCGGCAAAAACAGCTCTACCTGTTGGTCAAGCTCACGCGCGCCCGGCACAGGGCGGGCCCGTTTTATCTGGTGGGGCTGCCCGCGGCGCTGCCCCGCCTGTTCGACCTGTCCAAAACCAAGGGGGAGCAGTGCCTCATCCGCGTGGAGGACGTGGTCAAGCACTACCTGCACCGCCTGTTTCCCAAGGACCAGGTGGAGCATGCGGCGGTGTTCCGCATCATCCGCAACCAGAACTTTCCCGTCGAGGAGCGCACGGGGGACGATATCGTGCCGGCTGTGCGCGAGATGCTCGCCCATCGCCTGGGGGGCGATGTGATGCGCCTGGAGGCGGAGGAGCGCATGAGCGAGGAGATGCTCACGCTGCTGATGCAGCAGTTCGGGCTAGAAAGAGAGCGGCGCTACCGGGTCACGGGACCGTTGGATCTGAATAGAATGCTGATGAACCTCTACGCGCAGGTCAAGCGGCCGGAACTAAAATATCCGCCCGCCCAGCCCGTGGAGCGCAACGAGCTGATGGGCCGGGACGCGTTCGAGCAGATCGACCGATGCGACTGGCTGCTCTACCATCCCTACCACAGCTTTGCGCCGGTGGTGCATCTGAT
>USFL01000269.1 GCA_900553905.1 uncultured Eubacteriales bacterium
GGGATGGCGGCCAGATTGGCCAGCAGCATGGTCACAACGAATTCCGCAGGCTCCAGCGGCAGTCCTTCTGAGCTGCGCGGCTGCCGGTATGGCGTCATGCGCCGTGCCGGCAGTTTTTTTTCTGAACCGGAAATTATACATTTCCAAAAGTGCTTCCGCCGCTGTGCCGTTCCGGGTTTATCATCGGAATTACACAGAAAACGCAATTATTTTTGCGTAAATTGCCAATGTACATGTTCCGCAGCGCAAATGGTTTGTTGAATTTGACCATATTATACAGCAGACGCGCGCATAAAGAAAGCGTTAAAACAAACAACTTTTTGCAAAAAGCAAACATATCCGCATCCGCCCCAGCCGGTCGATGCTCTTGACCACCAGCAGATCGTCCCGGCGCAGGCGGCGCATCAGGCGCAGGTACTGGGGCCGCTGAAAGTCCTTGCCGGAGCACCGGTCGGCGTAGAGGGCCTCCGGCGGCACGCCCCACGCAAGCAGCGCGGCCCGCTGCCGCTCGTCGCACTGGTCGCGGGAAGATACGCGAATATAGCCATAAACCATGAAAAAAAAACCCCCTTCTGGATGCGGATGGGGGCATTGTAGCGCAAAATCTCCGCCACAGCAAAGCGCCCGGCCTCCCATCGGAAGCCGGGCGTTCCCCTTCAGTTTTTCAAACTGTGCAGCGGCGCGGGAATCCGGCCGCCGCGCTCGATAAAGGCGTCGTTTTTGGCCCCGTTGACCGGCATCACCGGCGCGAAGCCGAACAGCCCGCCGAAGTTGACCGTATCGCCGGCCTTCTTGCCGGGGGCGGGGATCACGCGCACGGCGGTGGTCTTGTTGTTGACCATGCCGATGGCGGCCTCGTCGGCGATGATGCCGGCGATGGCGTTGGCGCTGGTGTCGCCGGGGATGGCGATCATGTCCAGGCCCACCGAGCACACGCAGGTCATGGCCTCCAGCTTTTCGATGGTCAGGCGCCGGGCCTGCGCGGCCTCGATCATGCCGATGTCCTCGCTCACGGGGATGAACGCGCCGCTAAGCCCGCCCACATGGCTGGAGGCCATCACGCCGCCCTTTTTGACCATGTCGTTGAGCATGGCCAGCGCCGCCGTGGTGCCGGGCGCGCCGGTCATCTCCAGGCCCATCTCCTGCAGGATGTAGGCCACGCTGTCGCCGCGCGCGGGCGTGGGGGCCAGCGACAGGTCCACGATGCCGAACGGCACGCCCAGCCGCCTCGCGGCCTCCTGCGCCACCAGCTGGCCCACGCGGGTGATCTTGAAGGCCGTGCGCTTGATCGTCTCGGCCACCACGTCGAACGGCTCGCCGCGCACCTCGCGCAGCGCGCGCTGTACCACGCCCGGCCCGCTCACGCCCACGTTGACCACGCACTCCGGCTCGCCCACGCCGTGGAACGCCCCGGCCATGAAGGGGTTGTCCTCCACGGCGTTGGCAAAGACGACGATCTTGGCGCAGCCGAAGCCGTCCGTGTCGGCGGTCAGCTCGGCGGTGCGCTTGATGACCTGGCCCATCTTGCGCACGGCGTCCATGTTGATGCCGCTGCGCGTGGAGCCGACGTTGACGCTGCCGCAGAGGCGCGCGGTTTTGGAGAAGGCCTCCGGCATGGAGTCCAGAAGCGTTTCCTCGGCGCGGGTCGCGCCCTTGTGCATGAGCGCGCCGTATCCGCCGATGAAGTTGACCCCGACCGTCCCGGCGGCCTCGTCCAGCGCCATGGCGATGGCCACGGGATCGTCCCCGCAGATCATGCCCACGGGGGTGACGCTGACGCGCTTGTTGACGATCGGCACGCCCAGCTCGCTTTCCAGCTCGCCGCCCACGCGCACCAGATCGCGCGCCAGGCGGGTCACCTTGTCGTAGACGGCCTGCGCGGTTTCGCGGTCGGTGTTTTTCTTGCAGTCCAGGAGGCTGATGCCCATGGTGATGGTGCGGATGTCGAAATGCTGCTCGCTCACCATGCGGATGGTCTGTAGGATTTCGCTGACCTCGATCATCGTATCCCTCCCGTCAGATGCGGTGCATGGCGTCGAAGATGTCGGTGCGCTGGATGCTGATGGCCTCGCCCAGCTCGCGGCCCACCTCTTCCATGCGGGCGGCGGCCTCGCTGAAGGCGGCGGTGGCGTTTGTGATGTCCACGATCATCAGCATCGTGAAATAGCCGTCCAGAATCGTCTGGGAGATTTCCAGCACGTTGATGTTCATTTCAAACAGCGCGGTGCTCACCCGCGCGATGATGCCGGGCTTGTCCACGCCCGTGACCGATACCAGCGCCTTTTGCATGGTTCGCGTCCCCCTCCGTCAATTGGTGTTCCCCCATACGATACCGCACGCGGCGCGCCGTGTCAACTTGCTTTTTTCCCGTTTTGGTGTATGATAGGTAGCAATGGGCGGCCCCGCGCCGCCGTCAGGAGGTGCTCCATGACCCAATCCACCGAAGCCGCGCAGCCGCGCGCCATCGTCGTGCAGGATATCTCGTGCGTGGGCCGCTGTTCGCTCACGGTGGCGCTCCCGGTGCTAAGCGCCGCGGGGGTGAATACCGCCGTAGTGCCCACGGCGCTTTTGAGCACCCACACGGGCGAATTTACGGGCTATACCCATCTGGACCTGAGCGGCCAGCTTTTGCCCATCGCGCGGCATATCGAAACGCTGGGCCTGCATTTTGACGCGTTCTATTCGGGGTATCTGGCGTCGGCGGCGCAGGTGGAGATGGTGCTGGAGATGATCGGCCTCCTCTGCGACGGGGATACGCACCTCTTTGTGGACCCGGCCTTCGGGGATCACGGGCGGCTGTACTCGCTGCTGGATAGCGGCCTGCCCGCGCAGATGCGCCGCCTGTGCGCCCGCGCGCGCACCATCACGCCGAATCTGACGGAGGCGGCGTTTCTGCTGGAGGAGCCCTACCCCGGCGATACGCCGGAGGAAGCGGCGGTGGCGCGGCTGTGCCGGGGCCTGCGCGATCTCGGCCCGGAGAACGTGGTGGTGACGGACGTGGCGGCGAGGCCGGGCCTGACGGGCGCGGCGGTGCTGGCGCGCGGCATGGACGAGCCGCTCTTTCTCTACCGCGAGCGCTACGAGGGCCTGTTTCACGGCACGGGGGATGTGCTGGCCTCGCTGCTGCTGGGCGCGCTGATGCGCGGCAAATCCCTGCCCGACGCCGCCACGCTCGCGCTGGACCTGACGCATCAGGCCCTCCGGCTGACATTGGCGGGCGGCGAGCCGCTGAGGTATGGGCTGAGGTTTGAGGAGATTTTGCC
>USFL01000270.1 GCA_900553905.1 uncultured Eubacteriales bacterium
GCGTGCTCCTGCCCATCGTGATCGCTCTGCTGGTGGTCGGCGCCCTGCTGGCCGGTATCTGCCTGCCCGACTGGGAAGGCATGGGCGGCGGCATCGGCAGCGCCATTGCGCCGGTCAAGTCCACGCTCGTAGGCGCTTTTACCAGCGTGAAAAACATGATCGTGCCCGAGGAGGACCCCATCAAGAGCTTCAGCGCCGCGGCGGCGGACAGCGCCGCGCCCACGCAGGTGATTTTCGCCGTGCAGACCTCCAAGTCCGTCATGGGCCTGCGCATCGTGGATGACCTGGGCAACACCGTCTATGACGGCGATTATTCCACCGACAAGGAAGCCAGCGGCGAGGTGATCTCCAACAGCAACGTGCTGCTGTGGAAACCCTCCTGCACCATCGAGGATGCGTACAGCGGCGGCTTCACGGTCTATGCCCGCAAGCAGGACGGCGTGGAGAGCGAGGGTTTCCCCGTATCCGCTCCGGTGAGCATCTCCGCGCCCCGCGTGGTGGCCGAGCCCATGCAGGGCTTCACGTGCGACACGTCCATCTCCGGCGTGCCGGCGCACCTGACCTTTGCGCTCACCACCTCCACCGACGTGACCGCCGTGCGCGTGGTGGACAGCTATAACACCCCCGTCGTCAGCATGTACCTGACCGACCCGCAGAGCGAGGACGCCAGCGTGACCGAAAGCGGCGATCAGCGCATCTGGACGCTGGGCGTGGAAGTAACCACCGCCTATTCCGGCGAGTATGACGCGCAGTATCAGCTGGACGGCGATCTCAACTTTACGCCATCCGGCATGAGCGTGGATGTGCAGCTGGGCAGCGAGCCCGTTGAGGAAGAGGAAGAAGAGGAGCCGCTGGACGAGATCACGCCTAGCCCGTCGCCCTCTCCCACGCCCAGCCCCAGCCCCACGCCCAGCCCGACGCCTTCTCCCACGCCGGTACCCACCACCTCGCCCCTGCCTGACTTGAGCGCGGAGGCGGCTCCGGCGGCCCTGCCCGAGGAATTAACCCTGAAGGCCACGCTCTACAGCGGCACCAAGACCATCGATAGCTTTACCCGCGAGCGGACCATCAACATGCTCAACGCCTTTACCACCACCGTGGGCGGCAGCGACTACGCGGGCTGGCGGCAGGCGGGCGTGCTCACCTTCCGCAGCGGTCCGCTGCGTCAGAACGCCGCCTATGGCACGGTGGACGTGCAGTCCGCCAAGCTCAGCGAGGTGTGGAGCCAGCCCGTCGGCTCCATGAAGACCAACGAGAGCACCGTTTACGGCGTGACCGCTCCGGGCCAGCCCGTGATCGTCAAGTGGCCCACGGAGCTGCGCCAGCGCATGGGCATCAAGGATGAGATGAAGGAAGTGACCGCTCTCAAGGAGGTCATCGTGGCCGGACAGGACGGGTTTGTCTACTTCTACAACCTGCTCACCGGCGAGGCCACCCGCGATCCCATCGAGCTGGGCGCGCCCAGCCGCGGCGGCCTGTCCGTGGCCACCAACGGCACCCCCATCCTGGGCGTGGGCCAGTTCAACAGCCGCCTGGCCAACAAGACGGTCAAAAACGGCTACCATATCCTCAACCTCATCACCAATGAAAAGGAGCGCCTCATCGCCGGCGACGGCAAGGACAGGAACAGCAACTATACCGGCTTCCTCGGCTCGGCGCTCTTTGACAGCACCACCGGCACCATGATCGTCGGCGGCCAGAACGGCGTGCTCTACACCGCCGAGTTTGGCGCGGTGAAGGATACCTACAATTACCAGAGCAACGAGATCGCCCTCTCCGAGACCATTCAGGGCTACAAGACCCAGGTCAAGGGGCAGGACCGCACCGATACCAACATCAACGCCAGCGTGGCCGTATACAATAACTATGTCTACTACGGCGATATCGGCGGTATCCTGCAGTGCGTGGACCTCAACACCCTTACCCCCGTCTGGGCTGTGGATACCGGCGACAGCATCGAATCCACGCCCGCGCTGGACGTGGAGGACGGCTCCGTGGTGGCGCTCTATACCGCCAACGCCATCGTCAACGGCGGAAAGAACGGCGTGTGCACCATCCGCCGCCTCAACGCCCTCACCGGCGCGGAGGAATGGGCCTACGAGGTTCCGGATCTGGTCTATGCCAGCAAGCGCGACATCGGCGTATACGCCAGCCCCGTCGTGGGTCAGGGCGCCATCCGCGACCTGGTCATCTTCACCGCCACCAACGACGAGGCGGGCGCCAAGGTGATCGCCCTGAACAAGGCCGACGGCAAGGTGGTCTGGCAGACCGCGCTGGAAAGCGCCACCCTCTCCAGCCCCGTGGCCGTCTATAACGAGGACGGCGACGCCTGGCTGATTCAGGCCGAGAGCAACGGCAAGATCCACCTCATGGACGCCACGGACGGCTCCATCCTCGATACCCTGACCCTCACCTCCGGCGAGGGCGAGGAAAGCACGCTGGCCATCGAGGGCTCGCCCGCCGTCTACGGAAACCTCATGATCATCGGCACCACGGGCAAGGACGCCGGCGGCGTATACTGCATCAAGATCGAGTAACACAAGAGGAGCGTGTCCGCAATGAAGATTTATTTGGACGCGATGGGCGGCGACAACGCGCCGAAGGCCCCCGCCGAGGGGGCCCGGGAGGCGCTGGAGCGCTATGAGGGGCTGGAAATCGAGCTGGCCGGTCCCATCGGAGAGGTGCAGGCCGCGGTGGACGCCGCCTTTCAGGGCGCGGACCCCGCGCTGCGCGCCCGCCTCGTCCTGACCGACTGCCCCGAAGTCATCACCAACTGTGAAGCGCCGGTCATGGCCGTGCGCAAGAAAAAGCAGAGCGCCATCGTCGACGGCATGCTCAAGCTCCGCGACGGCAAGGTGGACGCCTTCGTATCCGCCGGTTCGACGGGCGCGGTGCTCTCCGGCGGTATGTTCCGCCTGGGCCGCCTACGCGGCATCGACCGCCCGGCGCTCGCGCCGCTTCTGCCCAACGGCAAGGGCTATTTCCTGCTCATCGACTGTGGGGCCAACGTGGACTGCCGTCCCGAATACCTGCACCAGTTCGCCATGATGGGCAGCGCCTACATGCAGGGCATGCGCGGCCTCCAGAGTCCGCGCATCGGCCTGGTCAACAACGGCGCGGAGGCCGAAAAGGGCTGCGCTCTGACCAAGGAGGCCTATGCGCTGCTGGAAGCCGATCAGCGCCTCAACTTCGTGGGCAATGTGGAAGCGCGCGAAATCACCCATGACCAGGCCGACGTGATCGTGTGCGACGGCTTTGTGG
>USFL01000271.1 GCA_900553905.1 uncultured Eubacteriales bacterium
GTGGACGATGAGGAAACCTGGGCGGCAGAGGGCGTTGTAACGGGAGTGGAGCCGGAAATCGGGGAGACGGTGCCTCTGGATCAGATCATTACTCTGAAAGTGGCAAAAGGTGAAGCAGACGCTTCCAAAGCGCCGCCGCCTTACAACGCTGCTTCCTCCCAAAGCTTCGTGCCTGCGCCCAGCCGCAGGGCCGTGCGGAAACCCGCCTGCCGGGCCAGCGCCGCCGCCTGGGGAAAGGCATGGGCCAGATACCGCCGGTCGTGGCAGTCGGAGGTGAGGGTGATCTGCCCACCCAGCTCATGCCAGGCGCACAGCAGTTCCAGCGTGGGGTAGGGGGTGGTCAGATATCCGCGCGCCATGCCGCCGGTGTTGATCTCCAGAACGCCGCCGCAGGGAAAGGCCTGCTCCAGCGCGGAGAGCGCCAGGCGGCGGTAGGCGGGGTCCGCCTCGTCAAAGAGCGAAAGGCGCGCCGCGTACTTGCGCAGCAGGTCAAAGTGGCCGATGATCTGCGGCCGGTCGCGCAGAAGGGCCTTCACCTCGATGGCGAAATAGTCGCGCGCCATGGCCAGCCCGTCGCCGTGATAGACCTCGTCCACATAGCGGCGCAGCAGCACGGGGTCCCCGTCCACAGCCACGGGCGCGCCGCCGTAGCTTTCGCACAGGTAATGCGCCGAGCCGATCACATAATCTGCGTGCGCAAACGCCTCGCGGCGGCAGTCCGGATGGGCCAGCGCATCCAGCTCCAGCCCCGCCCACAGGCGCGGCAAGCCGGGCTCGCCTTGCAGGGCGCGAAGCTCCGCAAAATAGCCCGCCTGCGCATCGGGAGCCATGGAATAGGCCGGGTCGAAGCCCTGCCGGGCGTGGCTCGAAAAACCCAGGCTCACAAAGCCCAGGGCGCGGGCCGCCTCCACCATGTCGGGGATGGCGTCCAGGCCGTCGCACCAGCGGGAATGGGTGTGGGCGTTGCTTACAAACGTCATTGCATGCGCTCCTGCTTCACCTTTTTGTCGATCACGTGGCGGCGGGCCAGCTCGCGCACCACATCCTCCAGCGAAATGCCCATCTCCACCATCAGCACCATGGCGTGGTAGATGAGGTCGCCCAGCTCGTAGGTGGTTTCGGCCCTGTCGCCCTTCGCGCCGCCGATGAGCACCTCGGTGCATTCCTCGCCGACCTTCTTGAGAATCTTGTCGCGGCCCTTCTCAAAGAGATAGGTGGTGTAGCTGCCTTCCTTGGGCGAGGTCTTGCGCCCGGCAATGACCTCCATCAGAGCGGAGAGGGAGAAGGGGCGAATCTCATCGTTTTCGTACAGGCCGTCGAAAAAGCAGCTTTCGCTGCCCGTGTGGCAGGCGGGACCGGCCTTTTTGACCTGCGCCACCAGCGCGTCGCCGTCGCAGTCGGCGGTGAGGGAAACGAGCGTCTGCACGTTGCCGCTGGTTTCGCCCTTGCGCCAGAGGCACTGGCGGCTGCGGCTGTAAAAGCAGGTGCGCTTCTCCTCCAGCGTGATTTTGAGGCTTTCCCGGTTCATGTAGGCCAGCGTCAGAACCTCGTGGGTCACATAGTCCTGCACCACCACGGGGATGAGGCCCTTTTCATCGAATTTGAGCCCTGAGACGAGCGTTTCATAATCCATCGTTGCTATCCTCCACAAGGCGCATGGGGACGCCGTTTTCGTTGAGCCAGCGCTTGAGGGCGCGAATGTCCACCTCGCGCGAATGGAAGATGGAGGCGGCCAGCCCCGCATCCACGCAGTCGAGGCGGAACACATTCAGAAAATCCTCGCGGCAGCCCGCGCCGCCGGAGGCGATGATGGGCACGGATACCGCTTCGCCCACGGCCCGGAGCATTTCCAGGTCAAAGCCCCGGCGCACGCCGTCGGTGTCGATGGAGTTGACCACGACCTCGCCCGCGCCGCTGTCCACGCCGCGCCTGACCCAGTCGATGGCGTCCAACCCCGTATCGTCGCGCCCGCCGCGGGCAAAGATGTGGAAGCGCCCGTCCACGCGCTTGACGTCCATGCTCAGCACCACGCACTGATCGCCGTAGCGCTTGGCCGCGCGGGCGATGAGCGAGGGATCGCGGATGGCGCCGCTGTTGACGCTGACCTTGTCCGCGCCGCATTTGAGCACGCGGTCAAAATCGTCCAGGGTGTTGATGCTGCCGCCTACGGTGAGGGGAATGAACACCTCCGCCGCCACGGCGCGCAGCGCGTCCGCAAACAGCGGCCGGCCCTCGGCGCTGGCGGTGATGTCGTAAAACACCAGCTCGTCCGCGCCGGAGTCGTTGTAGAAGCGGGCGAGCGCCACGGGATCGTCCACGTCGCGCAAGCCCTCGAAATTCACGCCCTTGACCACCCGGCCGTTTCGCACGTCCAGGCAGGGGATGATGCGTTTGGTCAGCATGGCTCCGCCTCCCCTCTGGCGATGGCCAGCGCGCGCTCCAGCTTGAGCTTGCCGGCGTAGAGCGCCTTGCCCAGGATGCAGCCGTAGAGGCCCATGTCACGAAGCGCCGCGATCTCCGATTCAAAGCTGACGCCGCCCGAGGCGATGACCTGGAGCCCGGCGATGCCGGACAGGCGCGCATAGACCTCCAGATTGGTGCCGGAAAGCGCGCCGTCACGGCCGATATCGGTATAGATGACGGTTTTGACCCCCGCGTCCGCGAGCCTTCGGCAGAAGGCCACGCCGTCCAGATCGCTTACCTCGCGCCAGCCGCGCGTGGCCACCTTGCCATTGCGGGCATCCACGCCCACGGCGATGCGCGCGCCCCAGCGCGCGACCAGCCGCTCGACCATGCCGAAATCCTCCACGGCCGCGGTCCCCAGGATGACCCGGTCCGTGCCCAGGGCGAGCGTGGCTTCCACATCCGCCTCGGTGCGCATGCCGCCGCCTACCTCAACGCTGAGGGGCAGCTTGCACAGCCGGCCGATGACGGCACGGTTCCTGGGGCTGCCGTCCTTCGCGCCGTCCAGATCGACGGCGTGCAGGCAGGCGGCCCCGGCCTGCACAAAGCCCTGCGCCACGGCGGCGGGATCGTCGCTGTAGACGGTCATGCGATCGTAATCCCCCTGCGTCAGGCGCACCACGCGGCCGTTCCGCAGGTCGATCGCCGGATAGATCAGCATGCCGCATCCCCCTCTCCCATGGCGAAGGCCCGCAGGATGCGCAGGCCCACCGCGCCGCTCTTTTCCGGGTGAAACTGCGTGCCGCATACGCA
>USFL01000272.1 GCA_900553905.1 uncultured Eubacteriales bacterium
GGCTGGCGCACGTCGATGATATGCGGAATCAGGTCCGGAAAGCGCACGCGGATCAGGCGCACAATGGCCGGACAGGCCGAGGAGATGACAGGATAACGGTCGCGGCCGATGCCCCGCATCCGCTCTCGAATGGCGCGGGTGACGATATCCGCGCCCTCCGCCACCTCGAATACGTCGTCAAACCCCATCTTGAGCAACCCCTCCAGCACCTGCGAAGCGCTGATGAGGTGCTTGAACTGCCCATAGAGCGAGGGGGCGGGCAGGGCGATCTTGTACTTGAAGCGGTTGATGCTGGCCAGCGGGTCGGTCTGGGCGTATTTGGCGTGATAATCGCACACACGGATACACTCGCCGCAGTCGATGCAGCGCTCGTTGATGATATGCGCCCGCCCGCCGCGCACACGGATGGCTTCCGTAGGGCAGCGTTTCAGACAGTTGGTGCAGCCCTTGCATTTTTCCTTGTCCAGGCGCACGGAATGGAAAAACTTCTGGTCCATGGCTCATTCCTCCGAAACAGGCCGTGTGCGCTATTTCAGCCTGAATTCCATCTGTATGGTAGTGCCTACGCCAAGCTGACTTTCAATGGCGAAGCCGTCGGCGTTGCGGCGCATGTTGGGCAGGCCCATGCCCGCCCCGAAGCCCAGAACGCGCGCCTCCTCGCTGGCGGTGGAGAAGCCCTCCTGCATGGCTTTGTCAATATCTGCAATGCCCGGACCGACATCTTTGGAGATCAGCACGATGTGCTCCGGGTTCATCTCCATGGTAAGCTGTCCGCCCAGGCTATGGATGATCAGGTTGAGCTCGGCCTCATAGCTGGCGACCGCGACGCGGCGCAGCACCGTGCTGTCCACGCCGAGCTGCTTGAGCTTGCGCTTGATGCTGGCGGAGGCGTCGCCGGCGGTTTCAAACTCGCCTTTATGCACGTCGTAGGTATTGGTCAGTAAGCTCATTTGTACCCTTCCCTTCACGCATGGGCGCCGGTGCGTTCATTGGTGCCGCGGATGCCCGCCACGTACATCAGCCCGCAGGCGGTGTAGGTGGTATGCTCCGTGGCCAGCACCACGATGCCCAGTTCCCTTGCTTCCTCCAGGATCTCCTCCGAGGGCACCTTGCCCCGCGCAAACACCACGCAGTGGATATCCAGCATTTCGGCCGTGCGCATCACGTGCACGTTGGTCAGCCCCGTAATCAGCACCGTCTTGTCCTTGACAAAGGCCAGCACGTCGCTCATCAGGTCGCTTCCGCAGGCGGTCTTGACCTCCTGGTCCAGCTTGTCATCCCCGCACAGCACCCGCGCGTCCAGCACGGGAATCAGCTCCCGGATCGTCATGTGTAATCGACCTCCTATGTATTGCCGAGCGCATCGTATACGCTCTTGAGATGGTCCAGGGTGGAAAGGGTCTGGCGCTTGAGCTTCATGCCGAAAGTAGCGTCGCTGTCGGCTTCGTCCAGCGTTCCCAGAAACGCCTGGTAGTCCTCAAAGCAGTCGATCAGCCCCTCCACGGTCTGATGGCGCGGCACGGTGAAGCGCTGCTGGAGCCTGAGCGTCACCGTTTCCACCTGTTCGCCCAGGCCGCTCAGCAGCTGCGCCGCCTCCTCGCCGGACATCTCCTGCCGGTCCATGGCCACGCTGACAGCCTGCAGGTTAACCGTCAGGTCATTGGCGTGCGCGAACGCAGCCTCCAGAATATCCAGCTGGCCCTTCATGCCCTTCATCAAAAGGTGCAAGGCGGGCAAATCGATCTGATAGAGGTAGGAATCCACGGAATGCGCGTCGCTGAGCTGCTCGCGCACGGTCTGCGCATCCTCCCGCGTGGGATAGACCGCGGCCAACGTGCGGTAGCGGCCGTCGTGCCAGACATAGCCCGCCGCGCCGCGCTTGATGAACTGCTGCGCCAGTTCCTCGGCCGCCGTTTCGCTCTCAAACGCGCCAAGCTGCAAGGCGTACCACGTGGCGGAGGGAAGCGTGATTTCCCGCTCCTCCACGGTTTCGTCGAAGTAGGCGTCGGTGGGAATGGGCGTGGCGGTGACCGCAGGCTGGATGCTCAAATCCCCGCCGCGCGACACCAGTCCGGAAAGGATAACCGTCACCGATAAAAACAACAGCAGGTAACTCAGCCACTTGCCCGGTTCCCACTGACGGGGATAGACGCGCTTGCCTGTCTGCATTTTCCCAACCTCCCGCATACCGTATCGCAATACGATATGCCCGCGGAGGCGTGCTTATGAAAGGTTGCGCTTCCAAGCGGATTCTGTTACCATGAGCTTGTTCCTATTATACCGAACGGAGGCCGAATATGCAATATCATCTGGATACCATTCCCGTTTGGGAAGCGATGGAGCAAAACACCGCCTGTCCGCTCTGCGCGCTCTACCGCCGTGTGGAGGCGGCGGAGATCGAGCGCAGCCTGGGCGGCAGCGTCATGGAGCCCGACGCGCGCATCCGCGTCAACGAAAAGGGCATCTGCGCCCGGCATCATGCGCAGCTCTTCGCCATGCAAAACCGTCTGGGGCACGCTCTGCTGGCCGATTCGCATACCAAGGAGCTGCTCAAAAAGCTGGAGGGGCTGGAAAAGAAAGCCGCTGCCTGCGAGAAGCGAGGGCTTTTCGGCGGCGGCGACGGCCTGGAAGGGGTCGCGCGCGACCTGGAGGCGCTGTGCCGCTCGTGCGTCGTATGCGACGATATCCAGGGCCATATGGAGCGTTATTACTACACCTTTTTGCATCTATGGAAGAGCGATACGGCGTTCCGTGAGAAATGGCAGGCCTCCCGCGGCGTATGCCTGCCCCATGCGGCGGACCTGCTCTCCCGCGCGCAGAAACACCTGGGCGGCTCTGCCCGGCGGGAATTTGCCGCAAGCCTGCTTTCGCTGGTGAAATCCAACCTCGCGCAGGATGAAAAAGACCTGGAATGGTTCACCCTCAAATTCGACTACCGCAACCAGCAAAAGCCCTGGGGCAACAGCCGCGACGCGCTGGAGCGCACCGTCAGCCGCCTGCGCGGCTTTTGCGTCAGCGGCGGTGACGGACAGGGCTGATCCAAGGGGAGACGTCCGCGCCTTCCGGTTTCTCAAGGCGCGCAAAAGACGGACCGTGCATGCGCACGATCCGTCAGACTGCAAAAAACCTTTCGGGAGGTTTGGAGGGCCCGCAGGCCCTCCAAAGTGAATTCGTATCGCCCGGCTTTCCCCGGTCGCTCAATCTTCGCGG
>USFL01000273.1 GCA_900553905.1 uncultured Eubacteriales bacterium
CGGCCTCCTGGGCAGGCGGCTTCGCGGGCGGCGGGGGCGCGGGGCTCTGCCGCTCCTGGCGCGAGGGCCGGGGCGGGCGGGGCTGCTTGACGGTCTCGGTGAACACCTGCATCGGCCACTCGCTTTCCGCGCGCTCCAGCTTGCGGCCCAGCAGCTTTTCGATCTGCTGGAGCTCCTTCATCTCGTCGATGCAGCAGAAGCTCACGGCTCTGCCGTCCAGGCCCGCGCGGCCCGTGCGGCCGATGCGGTGCACATAGGCCTCCGGCTCGTTGGGCAGGTCGTAGTTGAACACATGGGACAGGCCCGCAATGTCGATGCCGCGCGCGGCGATATCCGTGGCTACCAGCACGCGGGATTTGCCGCTCTTGAAGTCCGACAGGGCCTGCTGGCGCGCGTTCTGGCTCTTGTCGCCGTGGATGGCCCGGGCGGGGATACCCGCTCGTGAAAGCTCGCGCACCACGCGGTCCGCCCCGTGCTTGGTCCGGGTGAACACCAGCGCGCTCTCCACCTCCGGCTCCTTGAGCAGCTTGGCCAGCAGCAGCTTTTTGTTGGCCTTGTCCACCAGATAAAGCCGCTGCTCGATGCGGTCCACCGTGCTGGACACGGGGTCCACCTTTACGCTGGCGGGATCGGTCAGGATGCTCAGGGCCAGCTTCTCCACCTCGCCGGGCATCGTGGCGGAAAACAGCAGCGTCTGCCGCTTGCGGGGCAAAAGGGCGATGATCTTGCGCACGTCGTGGATAAAGCCCATGTCCAGCATGCGGTCGGCCTCGTCCAGCACGAAGATTTCGATATGCTCCAGGGTGATATGTCCCTGGCCGATCAGGTCGTTGAGCCGGCCGGGGGTGGCCACCAGAATGTCCACGCCGCGCGCGAGGGCTTCCACCTGCGGCTGCTGTCCCACGCCTCCGAAGATGACGCAGGAACGCAGCGGTAGGTTCTTGCCGTAGCTTTCAAAGTTTTCAAAGATCTGCAACGCCAGCTCGCGCGTAGGGGTGAGAATCAGGGCCCGAATGGTCCGCCGGCCCGCGTGCTGCTTGCGCTCCTGATGGAGGCGCTGCAAAATGGGCAGGGCGAACGCGGCGGTCTTGCCGGTGCCCGTCTGGGCGCAGCCCAGCACGTCGCGCCCCGCCAGCACGGGGGGTATGGTCTCGCGCTGGATGGGGGTGGGCTCGTCGTAGCCCATGTCGCGCACGGCGGACAGCAGCGGGGAAATCAGGTTCAAATCATCAAAATGCATGCGTTTCCTTTCTTGCGGGGGATTTTCAGGGCGCGCTCAATGCCTGACAGGCGCGCGCGCCATGCGCCTGCGCTTGGGCGGCGGCGTCAGCAGCCGCACAGAGGATCTGGTTCGTTTCATGGACATGCCTCCTTGCCGGGAGCGGATTGCTCCCCCGGTTAGCATGCCCGGCCGGGCTTAGAGGGCATGCACCCGCCGCACCACTTCCGAAGGGTCCTTGGCGCGGAAAAAGCCCGTGCCCATCACCAGCACGCCGATGCCCGCCTCCTTGAGCCGGGCGGCGTTGTCCTCGGTAATGCCGCCGTCGGCCTCGATTTCGCCCGCAAATCCCATCTCGCGCAGCTGCCCGGCCTTCTCCAGCACCGCCGGGATGAGCTTCTGTCCGCCGAAGCCGGGCTCTACCGTCATCAGCAGCACGCGGTCCAGCCGGGGCAACGCCGCCCGCAGACAATCGACGGGCGTGGCCGGGCGCACCGAGGCGCCCGCCTGCACCCCGCGCTCTCGGATGCGCGCGAGAGCGCGCTCAAAGCCCTCTGCCTCGGCATGCACGGTCAGGATGTCCGCACCCGCGTCGCAGAAGGGGTCCACGAACGCCGCCGGATTGTCCAGCATGAGGTGCACGTCATAGACGATTCCGGGAAGCTCCTGCTTCATGGCCTTGAGGATGTGGGGACCAAAGGTGAGGTTGGGCACAAAATGCCCGTCCATCACGTCGAAGTGCAGTTCGTCGCAGCCCGCGTTCAGGGCCATCTCTGCGGCCTGACCCAGCCGAAGGGGGTCTGCCGCCAAAATCGAGGGGGACAGTTTAATCATAGCGATTCCTCCATGCCTCCTGCGCCTTTTTCAGCAGCAGGTGATAGCGTTCCAGCCGCGCCGGGCTGACCTTGCCCGCACGCGCGGCTTCCAGCACCGCGCAGCCGGGCTCGCTGAGATGATAGCAGGGCGAGAAGCGGCACCGCCCCTCGTAGGGGGCAAATTCGGGGTAGTATTCCTTCAGGCGGATGGGTTCCAGCCCCTCCCACAACTCCAGCAGGCTGAATCCCGGCGTATCCAGCACGCGGTACTCGCCGCTGTAGAGCAATTCCGCGTGGCGGGTGGTATGCCTGCCGCGGCGGATCTTCTGGCTGATCTCGCCGGTTTGCAGCTTCAGGCCCGTGGCCGCGCACAAAAGCGTGCTCTTGCCCACGCCGCTCTGCCCCGCCAGGCAGCACACGCCTGACGCAAGCAAAGCGCGCAGGCCGTCCATCCCCTGGCCCGTCAGCGCGCTCACGGCCATTAGCGGCGCGCCCAGCCCGGCATAGTCGCGCCGCACGGTCTCATAGGTTTCCCCGTCCAGGTCGGACTTGTTGACCACCAGCGCGGGCCGGATGCCCTGCCGCAGCGCCATGGCGATCAGCGTGTCGATCAGCAGGTAGTCCGGCGCCGGGGCCGGAGCCAGCACGATCACCAGATAGCGCACATTCGCCACCGGCGGGCGCACCAGCTGGCTTTCCCGGGGCAGAATCTCCTCCACCCAGCCGTGCTCCTCGCCCTGACCGGGCGTAAAGCGCACGCGATCCCCCACCATGGGGGTTATATGCCGGCGGCGGAAGATGCCGCGGGCGCGCAGCACATGCGTGCCCCCGTCCTCTCCACGGGCGTAATACAGGCCGCCCACACCCTTGATGATCACGCCCTCGGCGCTTTGCAAGCCGTCTTCCCTCCCCCTCATCTCAGGGTCACCGTCTGTTCCAGATACAATTCGCCGTCCAGGTATATACGGCAGGGCACCTCACCCTCCACGGTGGCGCTGAGCGGAATCAGCACGTTGCCGCCGGCTGCATCAACGGTGCCCTCGTATTCCACGCGTTCCTCACCGTCCAGTTCCAGGGTCACGCGCAGGACGCGGTCATGATCCGCCTGCGGCACATCTAGACTGACCTCCCCCTGATAGGGCTCGCTTTCGATACCCACGGTCAAGG
>USFL01000274.1 GCA_900553905.1 uncultured Eubacteriales bacterium
CGGTACTCCGTCAGCGTAAGATAGCCCACCAGCCCGCCGGCCGCCAGCACCAGAATCAGCACAACCAGCAGCAGCGCCTTGATAATTTTCATATTTCGTCGCCCCCTTGCCATGCGGCGTTTTTTGCCTTCGCAAGCAACATCATACCATAATTGTCCCGCCCGCTCAAGGTGGGAAAAGGGGCGTTTGCCGTGTATTTTCCCAATCAAAATGCAAAAAACTGTGGCGCTGCTGTTTTGTTTATGGTAAAATAAAAAATGGCTGTGTGCCAAAACGACCGTTTGTGAGGGATCTACATTGACTGAACGCGTAAAACGGCTTCTTGATTCCATGCGCCTTGGCGAGCATGAGGGCGTGGTGGTCTACGACCCCAGCAATATGTTCTACCTCTCCGGCTACACGGGCGAGGGTCTGGTGCTGGTCGCGCGCGGGATTTCCGCCATCGTTACGGATTTCCGTTACACCGAGCAGGCCCAGGCGCAGTCCCCCGGCTTTGAGGTGCTGATGACCGAAAAGGGCAAATCCCACGAGGATATCGCCGGCGCGCTGTGCGCCTCCGGCGGTATCGACACCCTCTACTACGAGGATGACTTTGTCACCGTCCACACCTTCCACGCCCTGCGCGAGAGCGTGCGCGGCGTGGAATGGAAGGTCGTGGGCAGCGAAATCGCCCGCCTGCGCGAAATCAAGGACGAGGACGAGCTGGCCCTCATCCGTCAGGCCTGCCGCATCACGGGCGAAGCCTTCGAGCGCATCCTGCCCTACATCAAGGAGGGTGTCACCGAAAAGGAGCTTGCCCTCAGGCTGGACTTTGACATGATGAGCCACGGGGCCAGCAAGCCGTCGTTTTCCACCATTGTGGCCGCAGGCGCCAACGGCTCGCTGCCGCATGCGGTGCCCGGCGAATACCGTCTGCGCCGCGGGGACATGATTACCATGGATTTCGGCGCGCGCTACGGCAACTACTGCGCCGACATGACCCGCACCGTGGCCCTGGGCCAGCCCTCGGACGAAATGAGGAAGGTCTACGGCATCGTGCTGGACGCCCAGAAGATGGCGCAGGATGCGGTGGCTGCCGGCAAGTCCTGCCGCGACATCGACGCCATCGCCCGCGACTACATCTACAGCCACGGCTACGAGGGCCGTTTCGGCCACGGGCTAGGCCATTCCGTGGGCATCGACATCCATGAGGACCCGCGCTTCAACCAGAGCACGACCGCCGTGCTCAAGGCCGGTCAGGTCATGACCGTGGAGCCGGGCATCTACCTGCCCGGCGTGGGCGGCGTGCGCATCGAAAACTCCGTCGTGGTGCGCGAGGGCGGCTGCGAGGTGCTCACCCATCCCGACCGCGAGCTTATCATCCTGTAAGCCGGGACCATTCTCCATCATCATCTATATAGAAACGAGGAGGAACCAACACTATGATTACGGCAGGCGATTTCAAAAAGGGCATCACCATCGAATGGGACGGCGGCGTTTGGAACATCGTGGACTTTCAGCACGTCAAGCCCGGCAAGGGCGCGGCCTTTGTGCGCACGAAGCTCAAAAACGTCATGACCGGCGCGGTCATTGAGCGCAGCTTCAACCCCACCGACAAAATGCCCCGCGCCATCGTGGAAACCAAGGAAATGCAGTACGTCTACAACGACAGCGGACTGTACTACTTCATGGATATGGATACCTATGAGCAGCTGCCTCTCAACCATGACCAGGTGGAGGAGGCCATCCCCTTCGTCAAGGAAGGCACCAACGTCACCGTGAAGTTCTTCAAGGGCAGTGCGTTCAGCGTGGCTGCGCCCAACTTTGTGGAGCTGGAAATCACCGACACCGAGCCCGGTTTCAAGGGCGATACCGCCAGCAACACCTACAAGCCCGCCACCCTGGAAACCGGCTATACCCTGCAAGTGCCGCTGTTCATCAACACGGGCGATCATATCCGTGTCGATACCCGCACCGGCGAATACATGGAGCGCTGCTAAGGCGGCAAAGGAGCATATATAATGGGTAATTTGACGGATCGCGCCGCGTACCTGCGCGGCCTGGCCGAGGGCATGGGCCTGGACAAGGAAAAGAACGAGCATAAGCTGCTTCTGGAAATGCTGGGGCTGATGGACGAGATGGCCCAGAAGATCAGCGACCTGGACGCCGACGTGGGCGAGCTGGAAGAGTACGTGGAGGATCTTGACTCCGACCTTAGCGACATGGAGGAAACCCTCTTTGGCGATGAGGACGACGAATGCGACTGCGACGGGGAGGACGGTTGCGACTGCTGCGATCAGGAAGAGCTGTCCTTCGACTGCCCGCATTGCGGCAAAACCGTGCTGGTCAAGGCCGCCGACATCGATTACAACGAAAGCCCCGTGTGCGAGCACTGCGGCAAGCCCTTCTTCACCGACGTGGAGGACGACGTCCAGGACGAGTGACGGGTACGCTTGACTTTCCCGCTTTGTTTTCCTATAATACCTCCATCGGCAATGACGGGACCAAGTACCCTGGACATGCGCGCCTCAAGAGAGCCTTCGGCTGGTGCGAGAAGGCGGCGGCGGCCCCGGTGAATACCTCCCCAAGCCCGGCCGTGAACGTTTTTCCAGTAGCGGACCGACGGTGCGCCGTTTACAGCGCGAGGGTCTATTGGACCCGTTGAGGGCGTGTTCGTGCGCCAAAACGGAAGTGGTACCGCGATTCTCCGTCGCCTTCCTCCCCAAGCGGTGAGGAGGGCGGCTTTCATTTATCCGGCCTCCGAGGCCGGAGTCATCAAGGAGGGACCTGTTCATGGAGTCTGTTTCCTTCGCCCGCCGGTTTGACAACGTGACCGGCAGCGCCATCCGCGAGATCTTCAAGGTGCTGGGCCGCCCCGGCATGATCAGCTTCGCCGGCGGCAACCCGTCTCTGGACGCCCTGCCCGACAAGCTCTGCGCCGATCTTGCGCGAGATGCGCTGCTCGCGGACGGCAAGCGCATTTTGCAGTACGGCGCCACGGAGGGCTATCCGCCCTTTCTGGAAAGCCTGACGGCATACCTCAAGTGCCACTTTGGTTTTTCCATGGATGGCGACGGCGTGCTTCCCACCACCGGTAGCACCAGCGGCATGGACCTGCTGCTCAAGGCGCTGGTCAATCCCGGCGACGCGGTGCTCGTGGAAAGCCCGACCTTCCTTGGCAACATGCAGACCATGCACCTCTACGAGGCCA
>USFL01000275.1 GCA_900553905.1 uncultured Eubacteriales bacterium
CGGGAAAAGGCACGCCCCGCAGCGCGTGCCGGGAACGAGTCTTCCCGCACCACGCACAGTAAGGCGACGGACGCGCCACGCCAAAGGACACGCGGGGATGCGCATGCCGCCAATGAACCGGTCCGCATGAGCGCTACGCCGCTGGAGCGGCCCACGCATGCCCTGCCATCCCGCGCGGACGTTCCTCAGCCGCCGCAGGAGTCCGCCGCGCCGCGCGTCACATTCCATCAGGACCACCTTGCCTACGAGGAACTCATCCGCCGCCAGCGGCCCCAGCGCCGCCGCATCCTCTCCACCGGCAACGACCGCCGGTGATTTCCCTCCCGCTACGCAAAAGGAGACGCATACCATGCCAAAGCAGATGACCGCCGAACAAAAGTTGACCTACATGACCGAAACGCCTCTCCCCCGGCTGGTGCTCTCGCTTTCCGTGCCCACAATCGTCAGCATGCTCATCACCTCGTTTTACAACATGGCCGATACCTATTTCGTGGGCCTGATCGGCTCGGCCAGCGCATCCGGCGCCGTGGGCGTGGCCTTTCCGCTGATGGCTATCATGCAGGCGGTGGGCTTCATGTTCGGCCACGGGTCAGGCAACCACATGGCGCGCGTGCTGGGCGCGGGAGACGCGGCAGATGCGCGCAAGATGGCCTCCACCGGCTTTTTCAGCGCGTTTTTTGTAGGACTGGCCATTATGGCCCTTGGCCTGCTGGCGGCGGACCCGCTGGCCTATGCCCTTGGGTCCACGCCCACCATCGCGCCCTATGCCAAGGCGTATCTGGGCTACCTCATGCCCGGTGCGCCGTTCCTGATCGCCAGCCTAGTGCTCAACAACCAGCTGCGCTTCCAGGGCAGCGCCTTTTACGCCATGATCGGCATTACCTCCGGCGCGGTGCTCAACATCATTTTGGACCCGGTGTTCATCTTCACCTTCGGCATGGGGGTGGCCGGCGCGGCGCTGGCCACCAGCCTCAGCCAGGCGGTCAGCTTCTTCCTGCTGCTGGCCGGCACGCGCCGGGGCGGCAACATCCGCATCCGTTGGCACGATTTTACGCCCACCCTGGCCAATTTCCGCGAGATCCTGCGCGGCGGCGTGCCCTCTCTGGCCCGCCAGGGCCTCAACAGCCTGGCGACCGTGTGCCTGAACCTGGCTTCCGGCGGCTACGGGGATGCGGCCATCGCCGCTATGAGCATTGTCACCCGCGTGATGATGATGGCCGTCAGCGCCATCATCGGCTTCGGGCAGGGCTTCCAGCCCATCTGCGGCTTCAACTATGGCGCGGGCCTCTATGAGCGCGTGCGCAAGGCCTTCTGGTTCTGCGTGAAGCTGTGCTTTTGTGTGCTGGTGGTGGTGAGCGCCGCGGCCATTGCCCTGGCGCCGCAGATCATCAGCCTGTTCTTGGCGGGAGATCCCCAGGTGCAGGAGATCGGCACGCTGGCGCTGCGCCTGCAATGCGCGCTCATTCCTCTGTTCGCCTTTACCTGCCTGGCCAACATGATGTTGCAGACCATGGGCATCGCCGGGCGCGCCACGCTGCTGGCCATGGCGCGGCAGGGACTGTGCTTCATTCCGGCGGTGTGGTTGCTGGAGCATGCCTTCGGTCTTCTGGGCGTGCAGCTGGCGCAGCCAGTGGCCGACTTTCTATCCTTCCTGCTGGCCATTCCGCTGACGCTGCCGGTCCTGCGCGGACTGCGTGAAAAAGAGGCTGCAAAAAAAGTTTCGAAACCGTGAACTTTTTGCCACGCTTTTCCGTCTTATTGGTTGGGAGCGCCGTGAACGATACCGCGCGCAGGCGGGGAGGGAGGAACAATGGCCGTCATTCGGCGAAAATTGGCAATCGTTTCATATATTACGCAAGTATTACGTTGACAGCCGCTTTCCAAAGATGGTATAATCAAAAACAGCTGCGGCACGCCCTGTGCGCCGCGCATATGACAGAAATACGCGAGGAGGTCCGACTGTGAAAAGAATCCTTTCCATGCTGCTCATCGCTGTGCTGGCGCTGACCGCCGTGCCCGCGCTGGCTGCGAACGACGCCGGTACCAACTATACCCTTTCGACCGAGGGCGTGGTTGTGTTGCAGGATATCGCTGACCGTAACATCACCCCTGCCGAGGGCGCCCTGGACGTGAACCCGGTCATCGAGGGCCAGAGCCCCACCACCGGCATGCCCGTGAGCGGCGATTCGCTCTATATGCCCATGCTGGTGCAGATCAGCAATCCTGAAGGCTCCGTGAAGGTGGACGGCAAGAACGTGACCGCCGCCGGCGTCGGGCAGCGTGCGCCCTGGGGCGGCCAGTACGCGGATATCGTGTACGAGGGCATCCTCTATCGCTCCGGCCAGACCCGTATCACCTTCCTGTACAACGACAGCTTTGCCGAAGGCCAGCCCCTGAGCGCCGGCCCCGTGCGTTCGGCCCGTATCGGCCACGTGCTGCTGCGCGAGGAGTGGCAGGGCGGCATCGTGTATGCTGGCGGCCCGCGCCGTGAGGAAAACGACATCGCGGCCATGTTTGCCGAGCTGGGCGCCAGCGAGAAGGGCGTCACCTTCAACCTGCTGGACGGTAAGTACCAGGAGTACAAAAACCGCGTGAGCGGCGTCAAGGCCCCCGACAACTACAACGTCAACCTCGTGGGCATCCGCTCCCTGGTTCCCGCCACCACCGTGGCCGTGGAGCATCCCTTCCTGTTCGCCGAGGCCAGCCCCTATGTGGACGGCTACGAGGTGGCCTACAACATCAATCTGGACTGGGGCCACAAGGTTTATATCTCCCACTTCTACTATGACGAGGCCAACAACCTCTACCTGCGCTATTCCGGCGACGCGCCCTACATGACCTTTGCCGAGGCCGAGGACCGCAGCGAGGAGAACCAGGAGCAGATGTCCTTCAGCAACGTGATCATCCAGCGCGTGGGCTATGAGTACACCAACAACTCCAAGATCATGCCCGTGATGCAGAGCGTTGGCAAGGGCAATGCGGACATCTTCATCGGCGGCCGCTACATCCCCGGCTACTGGGTGCGCGAGTCCATCGAAAGCCCCACGGTTTTCCTGGATGACAAGGGCAATGAGATCCAGCTCACCCCCGGCAAGACCTTCATCGCTCATTTCCCGCCGGAGAGCCTGCTGACCTATTCCGCCAGCGCTGCGCAGTAATTGGATTCTCGGACAGGCAGTG
>USFL01000276.1 GCA_900553905.1 uncultured Eubacteriales bacterium
GACGGCGTGAACGACATCCCCGCCCTCAAGGCGGCGGACTGCTCCATCGCCATGGCGGGCGGTAGCGACGCCGCCTGCCGCGTAGCCCAAATAACATTGCTGGATGCGGATTTCGACGTGATGCCCCGCATCGTGCTGGAGGGCCGCCGCGTCATCAACAACATCACGCGCGCCGCGTCGCTGTTCCTGGTCAAGAACATCTTCAGCCTCCTCCTCTCGGTGCTGCTGCTGATTTTCCCCTTCGCCTATCCCTTCGCGCCCATTCAGCTCACGTTGGTCAGCTCGCTCACCATCGGAATTCCTTCCTTTGTGCTCGCGCTACAGCCCAGCCGGGACAGGGTGAGCGGCAGTTTCCTGCGCAATGTGATCATGCGCGCCCTGCCGGGCGGCGTATGTACGGCGGCGCTGATCATTCCGCTGATGGCCTTCTCCGACGGGCTTGGCTTTTCCCAGGATGTGGTCAGCTCGCTCAGTACCCTTATCGCCGGTTATTCCGGTCTGGTGGTGCTGTTTTTGACCTGCCTGCCCCTGAATGCGCTGCGCGGCGGACTGGTGGCGGCCATGGCCGTTCTCTTTGCAGGCGCGGTGCTGCTGCTGCCGCAAGTCTTCTACCTGTCGCCCGTCTCCGGAGGACAGTGGTGGGTGCTCGCGGCGGCAGCCATGCTGGCGCCTCTCATCCAGATCGGCCTGGGCGCGCTGGTGCGCCGCTTCCACCGCACGGAGACCCCGGCGAACGGCGTGACGGTGGGATAAGGCTTTCGTTTTCCGCGGCATCCCATAGGAATGCCGCGCCTTATTTTGCAATCCGGCTTTTCTTTGTCTTTTTGTGCGGCGGCGCTCTGCCGGGAATTGGCAGTCCACAGGGGCTGTGCTATAATGATGCAGGCGCGGAAAAGGCCGCGATAGCTGCGAAAGGGGTGCCTGCCATGCTGGCCAACGAGGTTCTGTCCTTCATCGAAGAAAACGACGTGAAATTTATCCGTCTGGCGTTTACGGACCTGTTCGGCCAGCTTCGCAACACCGCCATTTTGCCCGATCAGCTGGCCGCCGCAATGGAAAGCGGCGTGGCCATCGACGCCACCGCCGTCCCCGGATGCGCAGCTGCGTCGGGCGGCACCCTGCTGCTCCGTCCCGACCCAGACACGCTGTGCATCTTGCCGTGGCGTCCCCAGTCCGGGCGCGTATGCCGCCTATTGTGCGACCTGATCACGCCGCAGGGCGACCCTTTTCCGCTGGACAGCCGCACCCTTCTGCGGACGGCGGCACGCCATGCGAAGGAGGCAGGGCTGGAGGTCCGCATCGGCACGGACTGCGAGTTCTACCTGCTGGACCTGGACGACCGCGGCCGGCCTACGCTGGAGCCGCATGACCACGGCGGTTATATGGACGTTGCCCCCATGGACCGGTGCGAGGATATCCGCCGCGACATCGTGCTGACGCTGGAGCAGATGAACATCCGCCCGGAAAGCAGCCACCATGAGCGGGGCCCCGGCCAAAACGAGGTGGACTTCCATCGTGCCGAGCCCGTCACCGCCGCAGATCACTATGTGGCGTTTCTCCATGCGGTGCGGTCCGTATCGCAGCGCTACGGCGTGCACGCCACCTTTCTGCCCCGTCCCCTGTCAGGCGAGGAGGGCAACGGCCTGCACGTGAAGCTGTCCTTCTACCAGGACGAGCGCAACCTGTTCCGGCTGGAAAACGGCTGTCTGGGCCCGGTGGCCCGAAGCGCCATGGCAGGCGTGCTGCGCCGCCTGCCGGAGCTGACGCTGTTTCTCAACCCCCTGCCCGACAGCTATGACCGCCTGGGCGCGCCCGGCGCATTCGACCGGCTGTGCTGGTCAATGGCGCGGGACCGCAGCGCGCTGCGCATTCCCCTGCCGCAGAGCCGCTTTGCGCGCATGCAGCTGAGCAGCCCCGATCCCACGATGAATCCCTATGTCGGCTTTGCGCTGCTGATCGAAGCCGCGCTGGAGGGCATGGCCGACAACGCCTCTCTGGAGCCGTATACCGTTTCTCCGGAGCAGGCGGAGCGCCTGCCGGCCTCTTTGGACGAAGCCCTTGCCCTGGCGGCCGGGAGCGCCTTTGTGCGCCGCATCCTGCCCGGCCAGGCCCCGGAGTGCTTCTTCGCGCGCGCCCGGTCGCTGATGGAACGCAGGCGCAACGATGCCTCCGAGCTGGCCTTTGCACAGCTTCTGCGCTATTGACCGGAGCCGCGAGGAGGGGGAATGCACATGCCGCAGGAACGCGCGCTGCTGGTATCGGCGCGGGGATTGGACAAGCTGCAAAGAGCGCTGGCCTCCGCCGGCTTTCTGGAGGCCTCCACCACCGTATCCGCCAGCGAGGCGCGCCGTATCGCCACGCAGTGCGCATGGCCGCTGGTGGTGATCAATGCGCCCCTGCCCGATGAGAGCGGGTTGGAGCTGGCCATGGAGCTGACGGCCACCACCTTCAGCGCCGTAGTGCTGCTGGTGCGGGCCGAGCTGATGAGCATGGTCTACGCGCCCGCCACCGAGGCGGGCGTGCTGTTGGTGGGCAAGCCGGTGATTCCACAGGTATTCCAGCAGTCGGTCCAGCTGGCAGCCGCCACGCACAACCGCCTCATGACGCTGAACCGTGAAAACGAGCAGCTGCACCGCAAGCTGGATGAAATCCGGCTGGTGGACCGAGCCAAATGCCTGCTGATCGAGCACGAACGCCTGACCGAAGCCGAAGCGCACCGCACGATCGAAAAGCAGGCCATGGACCAGCGGCTCCCCCGCGCAAGGGTGGCCCAGCTGATCCTGGACCGCTACGAGCTGTAGCGGTGTCGGAGGGCTGCATGGCCAGCAGTCCGCTTTATCGCAAAAGCCCGGCTGAAATGCCGGGCCTTTTGCATATAGAAAGGCCCGGTGAAAGCACCGGGCCCATTTGGGATACAGCCGTTATGAAAGATAGGCGAACAGTCAACCACCCGCGGGGAACCCCTATGCCCTCCACGCACTCCGGCGGAAGGGGGTCCAGGGGGTTACCCTAGGGCCACCATGAATGCCTGCCCGCGGGGAGCCCCTACGTCCTCCGCGCACTCCGGCGGAAAGGGGTCCAGGGGGTCACCCCCTGGAGCGGCCCGCTTCAATGGCTTTGAGGTTGATGTCGAGCAGGTGGGCCTTTTTCTCGCCCAGCCAGTCGCGCAG
>USFL01000277.1 GCA_900553905.1 uncultured Eubacteriales bacterium
CTGATCGCAGCCTGGTGCGTATGGCGCCGTTCCCCTGCGCGTATCGCCGCCGTGATCGCATTTGCAGGTACGGCACTGTCGCTGCTTGCGGTGGTGGTTGCGCCCGGCAATGCCGTGCGCCAGGAGCGCGTGGGCGACAGCATGGCTCCCCTGGCCGCCATTGTTCACAGCGTGGTGGAATGTTTGGGCTGCACGGGCGAATGGTTTGGCCCGCAGCTGATCGGCCTTGCGCTGGTGCTGGGACCGCTGCTGTGGCAACCGCTGAAAAGCAGCTCCATGCGCTTTCGCAATCCGGGTTGGGTCAGCATGTTCAGCTTTGGGGTGCTGGCGGCCAGCTTCGTGCCGCCCATCTACGCCACCGGCGTAGACAGTTACCGGCTGGACCGCATTCTGGGCAGCCTTTACATGCTCTATGCGGTGCTTGTATTCCTCAATCTCATCTACTGGATGGGCTGGCTGGCCAAGCGCCGCGCCGACGCCGCGCCGCATGGCGTGCGCGTATGGCAGCTGGGCCTGTGTGCGGGCCTGTTGGCCTGGGGGCTGTTCGCCACCGGGGCGGTGCTCGCCACCCCCACGCTGGGCGCGTACTACAGCCTGCTCACCGGCGAAGCCGCACAGTACCGCGAGGACATCCTCGCACGCGAGGAAGCGCTGCTCGCCGCCGAGTCGCTGTCCGAGGCGCAGGAATCGATTGATTTTCTTGGAGCGCAGCCGGCGATTTTCCCGCTGGATATGCTGCCCTATCAGAGTGAAACCCCCCTGCCCGGCGACATGCATCGTTTCTTTGCTATGCAGCACCTGGTGGACCAATACGGCGCGGGACGCATTCCCGCCGAGGAATGGGAGGCCTTGAACGCATGGAACAGCGAGAGCTAGCCTCCCCTCGCCTGACCCGCTTCGACCGGGCGGCTTTCGGCATCGCAGCGGGGCTGCTGGCGGTCGTGTTCGCCTATCTGCTCGCATACGGCCTGCTGCGCACCAGCGTGTTCGACCCCGCCGACCCGGCAGGCGAACACGTGCTTTATGTATGGGATAACGTCGCCATCAATCTGGCGATGCTGCTGGGTTGGCTGGTGCTGATGCGGCTGGCGCTGCGCTTTGAGGGGCGCATCCACCTGGGATGGCTGACCGGCATAGCGCTGGGTGTGACGTTTGCGCTGGGCGTGGCATGGGTGTTGGTGCTGCGCGCCGTGCCCGTCAACGACCCCGGCATCCTGTACTACACCGCCGCGGAGCTCACGCGGGGCGATCCGTCGGAGCTGTGGCGGCACGAGGTGTACCTGCGCACCAATCCCTTTCAGGCCGGATACCTGCAATACTCCGAGCTGCTCCAGCGCGTCTTTGGCCGCCACAGCTATGTGCCGCAGGGCCTGCTGAACGCGGCGTTTCTCACCGCCGCCTACGGCGCGCTGATGGACCTGACCTGGCGCAGCCTGCATGACCGCCGGGTACAGGTGGCCGTCACGCTCATGCTGGTGCTCTGCGTGCAGCCAGTTTGCTATAACACTTTCCTGTACGGCAACCTGCCGGGGCTGTGCCTGTCGCTGTGGGCGCTGGACTGCCTGCTGCGCTGGCTGACGGACGGGCGCAAGCGATGGATTGTCCCGGCGCTCATGCTGATGGCGCTGGCCGTGGTGCTCAAGCCCAATTACCTGATCTTTGCCCTGGCTGCCGCGCTGGTAACAGCGCTGTATGCGCTGGGTTCCCGCCGGCTGGGCGCGCTGCTGGTATGCGCCGGGCTGCTGGCTGCGCCCATGGCGGCGGACCGGCTGGCCCGTCTCGCGCTGGAAAAGCGCACGGGTTTTCCCCTTGGCGCGGGTGCGCCGCAGACCACCTGGCTGGCCATGGGCATGCAGGAAGGACCCCTTGCGCCGGGCTGGTACAACCGCTATTCCCTGACGCTGATGGAGCGTGCGGAGCTGGACCCCGACACCGCCCTTGCCCTCAACCGGCAGGACATCGCGCAGCGGCTTTCCGAATTTGCCGCCGACCCCGCCTATGCGCTTTCCTTCTATCACCAGAAGATGGTCTCGCAGTGGGCGGAAACCACCTTTGAGGCGCTGCTGGTCAACCGCGTCATGCCCAATGAAAGCCCCTGCCCCGCACTGGCGGACAGCCTGCTTTCGGGCGGCGGGTCGCATGCGCTGGCCCTGTACATGGAGGGCTATACGCTGACGCTGTATCTGGGCTTTGCCGCGGGGACGGCGCTGCTGGCGATAGGTCTCTTGCGGCGCAAAGCGTGGGCATGGCCGCACCTGTATGCCCCGCTTGCGCTGATGGTCGCGGTGCTAGGCGGCTTCCTCTATCACATGCTGTTCGAGGCCAAATCCCAGTACCTGATGATCTATCTGCCCATGATGGCGCCGCTGGCCGCGTCCGGGCTGACGTGGCGCCGCGAAGGCGTCAAAGCGCCTCCCGCGCCATGATGCGGATGTTCTCCACCCCGATATCGGTATGGGCGGCGCAGAGCGAAAGGATGGCGGCGCTGGCTTCGGCGGTCATGTCGGAAGAAGCGACGATCACCGTGAGCGCGCCGTTTTGCAGGAGCACCACACAGGGCGAATAGCCCGCCTGATTGAGCGTCTCCTCCAGCCCCAGCTCGCTCTGATGGTCCGCCACCAGCTGGTCCAGCCGCGCGGCGGCCTGGGCGCGGGTCTCGTCATCCGCCGCGCCGCTGTCCAAAAGCGCGGTGAGGGCGGCCACATCCTTGTCGTAAGCGGTCTCCCGCGCGGTGCGTTCCTGCGCGGCGGCAGGCGCGGGCGTCTGGCCGGCAGACAGGCTGGCACCTGGCTCCGGCGCGTCCGATGGCGCAGGGGCAGGCAGGCGCAGCCATGCCAGCGCGGCCGCCGCCGCGATCAATACAGCCAGCAGGCCCCGGCGCAGCCATGGAAACGTCCGTTTTTTGGTGCGTCCCTCCGGGGACGCTTTTTTTGCGTTCATCGGCCTTCCTCCTCCATTACAAACACATCTACGGCGCTTTCGGGCAGGCACAGGAGCGTTCGCACCGCTCGGATCAGCGACAGCCGAACCGACAGGTCATCCGCTCCTTCGGCCACCACCACCGCGCCCGTAGGGCCCGTCGTACGCGCGCCGAGGGCGTCCGTCTCCCCGCCGTAAAACAGCGCCACCTCTACCTTTCCCGCGCCCGCCATCGCACCCAG
>USFL01000278.1 GCA_900553905.1 uncultured Eubacteriales bacterium
GTATCTCGGCGTGATGTAGCGGCCAGGGCTGTCCGGCCCTTTGTGCCGGACAGCCGCATCCCATTCTCTTCTGTCTTGCTTCAGTCAAGGTCGGGTCGTATTCGCCTGGCAAATCTCCACCCTTCCCTTGACTTTCTCTCCGGTGTTGATGTGTAACCTGTGTTTGACGCTCCTGCAATGGAGCTTTAGAAAAAAGATTCATATCATTGATTTCAATCGGGAAATGATCCTATAGATGCGTAATAACGCATATGTTATCACGGCTTTGCCTTATCCATGAAAATGATTGGAGAAAATCTGCCTTGGAGGCAGGACGTCAAGCGGCCCGCGTGATGCGTCCTTTTCCGGCTGTCCGTTCCTATCCCTTCACGCCGCCTGCCGTCAATCCCTGCACAAAGAAACGCTGGCAGGTGATAAACACGATCACCACGGGAATCAGCGTCATCACCGACATGGCGAACACATAGCCCCATTGGGTGAATTGGTGCTGCCCAAAAAAGCCGGCGATGGCGATGGGAAGGGTGCGAAGATCGTTGTCGTTGATGACGGTATTGGCCCAGGGGTATTCCTCCCAGGCGGTGAGAAAGTTGAAGATGCTCACCGACGCGATGGCCGGCGCGGCCAGCGGAAGTGAGATCCGCGTGTATACGGTCCAAACGCTGGCGCCGTCGATGTAGGTGGCCTCGGTGATCTCGTCCGGGATGCCCTCCATGAAGCCCTTGATCATGAAGGTGGAAAAGGGAATCACCCACGCCACATAGAAAGGAATCAGCCCCCAGAGGCGGTTGACCAGGCCCAGATGCGTGGCCAGCTCAAACTGCGGCACGATCATGGTGGTGCCCGGAATGATCATCGTGAGGATGATGAAGCCAAACAGCAGCTTTTTGCCCCGAAAGTGAAACTTGCCCATCACAAAAGCCATAGCCGAGGACACAGCCGCCGCCAGCGCCACCGAGAACAGGGAAACAAATACGGAGTTGAGAAAATTCAAATAGAACTTGCTTTGCGAAAGAATGTATTCGTAATTTTCCAGGGTAAGCGCCTCCCAGCGGGGAAAGAAGCGCGGCGGGTATTCGTAGAGCGCGCCGTTGGGCCGCAGGGAGGTGGAAATCATGTACACCATGGGCAGCACGCAGATCACCGTGCCTGCTGCCAGCAGCAGATAGCGCAGGATGTTTGCGCGCAGCCTGCGAAGGGATTTGCTTTTCATGCTCCGCCTCCTATGCGTCACGGCTGCGCATGGCTTTGAACTGTAAAATGGCCAGCAGCCCCAGGGATAGCGCCATGATGAAGCTCAACGCCGCCGCGTAGCCAAATTTGCCGGTGCTGAACGCTTTGTAATACATCCAGGTCAGCAGCGTGTCGGTCTGGTGGGCGGGCTTGCCGCCGGTGATCATTTTGATCGAGGTAAATACGTTGAAACCGCCGATGGTAAGCATGATCAGGGCAAAGAGCACCGTGCCGCGAATGGAAGGCAACGTGACGCTGACAAACTTTTTCCACGCGCCGCAGCCGTCGATCTCGGCAGCCTCGTACAGTTCGGCCGGCACCTGCTGAAGCGCCGCCAGAAACACCACCATGTTCCAGCCCACGCCCTTCCAAATGCCCAGAATCATCGCCACGGCCAGCCCGCTCCAGCGCGTATCCAGCCAGCGCACATTGGCGGAGGTCACATGAATTACATTGGTCAGGAAGTAGTTGAGCAGCCCCTCGGTGTTGAACACATAGCGAAACACCAGCGAGGCGATGACCCATGAGGTAATCACCGGCAGGTAGTTGATGACCCGGAAGGTGACGCCAAAGCGCCGGATGCCGTTGATGAGCACGGCGGTAAACAGGCCCAGCGCCATCTGACCCGGTACGGTGACCAGCGTATAGACCACGCTGTTGACAAACACCGTCCAGAAGGTGCCGTCGCCAAGCACCTCACGATAGTTGGCCAGGCCGATGAAGGGCTGGTCCAGCATGGAGGCGAAGCTCCAGTCGCAAAAGCTCATCCACAGCAGTCGAAAGATCGGGTACACCGTGAACATGCCGAATACCGCCAGCCCCGGCAAAAGCAGCAGCGCTAGCTGGACGCGGTTCCATCTGGATTTAAGCACCAAGGCCGATCGCCTCCCTCTTTTTGTTTGGCGGGGCGGATACGCCGCCCCGCCTGGTTGACTTTATTTCATGCGTCGGGTATGATGGAATCAGGGCTTGAGCAGCTCGTCAAAGACCACGGCCAGCTCATCCATAGCCTCCTGGGCGGTTTTTTCACCGTTCACCACGGCGGTCATGGCGTTGGTCAGCTCGTTGTCCATCTCGCTCCAGGCGGCGACGGTGGGACGCGCCTTGGCGGTTTCGATGGCCTGGATAAAGGGGGCGTAATCCGCGTTCTTGACGGTATCGCTCTCAAGTGCAGCCTTGTTGACCGGAATCTGGCCGCACTTGGCCATGGCGGTCTCGGCGTACTCGCCGGTCATGAACTGCATGAACTTCCAGGCCGCCTCGCGGTTGGCGGTATTGAACATGGCGATGTCCTCACCGCCCAGCACAGAGATGCTGCCGCCTTCGCCCGCAGGCATGTAGGCGGTGCCATAGGCCACGTCGGGATAGGCGCCCGCCAGCTCGGCGGTCTTCCAAGGGCCTTCCAGCATCATGGCGTAACGTCCGGTGCCAAAGCCGTCGGTCATGGGAATATCCCCGCTGTTAAAGCCGGTCAGCGCGCCCTCCTGCACCAGCATGGCGAAGGTTTCAACCGCCTTGACGGTTTCGGGGGAATTGATGTAGCCGGTGGCCACGGTCTGCTCTTCGTTGGTCAGGCTGCCGCCGAAGCTCCAGATGAAGGGGCAGATATTCCAGCCGCTGAGCGCTGGCTCGTTCCAGCCCCAGATCTGCTGGCCGTTGGCGTTGGTTCCGGAGAGCTTGCGCACGGCCTCTACCCATTCGTCCATGGTGGTGGGAACCTCCACGCCCGCAGCCTCCAGCATGGCGGTGTTATAGAACAGGATCTTGCTGTTGGTGTTCAGGGGCAGGGCGTAGTAGCTGCCACCGATGTTGGCGGTGCTCAACGCGCTGTCCAGCAGGGTGCCGGCTACTTCGGAAAAGTCCGGCATTTCCTGATCCAGCGCCACCAGCACGCCCATCTGCTGGAATTCCGGCAGCCAGGCG
>USFL01000279.1 GCA_900553905.1 uncultured Eubacteriales bacterium
CACAGGCACGGCCCCGGAGAGAAACCCTCTCTCCGGGGCCGCGCCTTTGCGCGTCATTCCTTGTCCTCATATCCCAGCGTGCGCAGGTCCTCCGGCCGGTTGCGCCAGTCCTCGCGCACCTTGACCCATAGCTGCAAATTCACCCGCATGCCCAACAGGCCCTCGATGTCCTGCCGCGCCTCCTGGCCGATGCGCCGAAGCATCGCGCCCTGCTTGCCGATGATGATGCCCTTGTGCGCCGCGCGCTCGCAGTAGATCGTGGCGTGAATCTCCATCAGGTCGCCGCGGCGCTTCATGGCCAGCATCTCAACGCCCACCCCGTGGGGCACCTCGTCGCGAAGGTGCAGCAGCGCCTTTTCGCGGATCAATTCCGCGCAGATCAGCCGTTCGGGCTGGTCGGTCACCGCGTCGGGCGGGAAGTACTGCGGGCCTTCCGGCAGATAGCTCACCAGCAGCGATCGCAGCTGCGCAAGGCCATCCCCCGTGCGCGCGCTCACCGGCACGATGTCGTCGTACCCCGCGTCCGAAAAGCTCTCCATCAGCGCAAGCAGGCTTTCGCGGGGCAGCAGGTCGATCTTGTTGAGCACCAGCGCCTTTTTGACCTTCTGGCCGCTCATCTCCGCCGCGATGGCCCGGTCCTGCTTGCCCACGGCGGTCGCGTCCACCATGACCAGCAGCGCGTCGATGCCGCTAAGCGCGTCGTGCGCGGCCTTGACCATGTATTCGCCCAGGCGGCTGTGCGGGGTGTGCAAGCCCGGCGTGTCCAGAAATACGATCTGGCTGCGCTCGTCTGTGCACACGCCCATGATGCGGTTGCGCGTGGTCTGGGGGCGGTTGGAGACAATGGCGATCTTCTCGCCGATCATGGCGTTCATCAGCGTGCTTTTGCCCACGTTGGGCCGGCCCACGATGGCCACGAATCCCGAATGAAAGGCTGGCATGAATCGTCCTCTTTCCGTATCAGCGGCGGGTCGCGCGGCGGCGCGGGAACGGCGTTGCGCCCGTCCCGTACCCCTGCGCCCGCCCCGCGTGTCAGTCCGGCAGGTCCTTGGGCCCGAAGCCGTGGGGAAGCAAGGCGGGCAAAGTGGTTTCGTCCACCTCGCCCTCGCCCCAGGTGACCAGCACCCGCAGCCCCGGCGCGAACTCGTTGAGCGCCTGGCGGCACGCGCCGCAGGGGTAGGGCGCGGAGCCGTTTGACGCGATGGCGATGGCGGTGAAGTCCCGCGCGCCCTCGCTCACGGCCTTGAACAGCGCCGTGCGCTCGGCGCAGTTGGTCAGCCCGAAGCTGGCGTTTTCGATGTTGCAGCCCTGAAACACCCGGCCGTCGGCGCTGAGCAGCGCCGCACCCACGGCGTAATGGCTGTAGGGGCAGTAGCTGTTTTCCATGGCCAGGCGGGCCAGGGCCAAAAGGTCCGCGTCCGTCACGGCCGCGGGGCCCTCTCCGCGCGCGATTGAGGCCATGCCAAGAGCCTTTTCTTCCATGGCGCGCATCTCCTTTTGTTCGTCGGGTTCCATATGGTCGTAGCCCATCAGGTGAAACAGCCCGTGGGCCAGCAGGTAGCACAGCTCGCGGCGCGCGCTGTGGCCGTATTCGGCGGCCTGCTCCAGCGCCCGCGGATACGAAATCACGATGTCGCCCATCAGGCACGCGCGTAGCTCCGGGTCGTACTCGGCGCGCAGCCGCTTTTCACAATCGCGCGCGGTCCGGCCCGCCGGGTAGTTCACCGTGGGAAAGCTGAGCACGTCGGTCGCGCGGTCCACGCCGCGCGTGCGCGCGTTGAGCTCGCGGATCTCCGCATCATCCGTGACCACCACGTGCACCGCCAGCGGCGGCGTCACGCCCTCGGCAACCTGGCAGCATGCCGCCACCAGCGAAAGCGGCGCGCCCTCACTCACGCGCACGCGCTGCTCCCATTCGATTTTCATTTCGTTTCCTCCCTGCTGCCGTCGGATGCGCTCCCGACACCGGCGTTCGCCTCATCCCCGGCGGATTCATCGGAGGGGGAGGCCTCGCCGGAAGCGCCGTCCGTCTCATCCGCATCTTCGCCGGACCCGGCCTCCGTGTCCTCGCTCCCGCCAGCTTTCGCCTCCGAGGCTTCGCCGCCGGACGCATTGCCTTCCTCCGGCTGGATGCGGTGCAGCTCGCGCTCCTCGACGGGGCTTTCGGCGGCCTCGGTCAGCCGGGCCTGCGCGGCCACATGCGCCGCCGCCGCCGGGCTGATGGCCGGGTACTCGATGCGCTCATGGAACACGCCGTTGAGCACCGTGGAAAAGGCGTCGCAGATGCGCGTGATGTCGCGCAGGGTCAGCGGCGCGTTGTCCAGCTGGCCGTCGTCGAGCTTGCCGCGCACGAGCTTGGAGATGAACTCGCGGATCTTCTGGGGGGTGGGGTCGTGCATGCTGCGCACGGCGGCCTCCACGGTATCGGCCAGCATGATGATGGCGCTTTCCTTGCTCTGGGGCCTGCGGCCGTCGTAGCGGAAATCCGCGATATCGACGGCCTGACCGTCGGCCTCCTGCAACGCCTTGTGATAGAAGAACATGACCGGCGTATCGCCGTGGTGTTCCACGATGATGTCCTGAATCTCCTGGGGCAGGCGGTACTGCTGGGCCATGACGAGGCCGTCGCGGGTGTGGGCGGTCACGATGGCGGAGCTCACGTAGGGGTTGGTGTGCTCGTGCGGGTTGTCGCCGATCTGGTTTTCCTTGAAATACAGGGGCCGCTTGAGCTTGCCGATGTCGTGGAAATACGCGCCCGCGCGGGCCAGCAGGGGATTGCCGCCCACGGCCTCGGCGGCGGCCTCGGCGAGGTTGGCCACGATGATGCTGTGGTGGTAGGTGCCCGACGCCTCGATCAGCAGGCGGCGCAGCAGGGGGTGGTTGGGATTGCTCAGCTCCAGGAGCTTAGCCGGGGTGGCCAGGTGGAAGAAGGTCTCCGCCAGCGGGTCCAGCGCGATGCACAGCACCGAGGCCAGCAGCGCGCTGCCCGCGCTCCACAGGGCGTTTGCGAACACGTCGGCCACGGAGGTATTGGTCATGAAACCGATGGTCAGGATGATGACGATGTTGGCGATGGCCGTCACGATGCCGCACAGCAGCACCTGCTGGCGGTAGGGCCTGCGGCGGATGATGCCCACGGCCAGCAGGC
>USFL01000280.1 GCA_900553905.1 uncultured Eubacteriales bacterium
CAGTCGGCGGGCAGCAGCCGTGAGCGCACCGCCAATGCGGTCAACGCCGCCTTTGATCGTCTGGCAGAGCTCAACGTGATGCGCTTCCTCAAAGAGGATATGCCCCAGTTGGTCGCGCTTGTCGCCTCCGAGGAGGCGCTGGCGCATTTCAAGAGCATGTCCATGCGCATTCTGGAGCTGCTCAAGCGGGAGGGCATCACCTTCCGCGTATCCGATGAGATGGTGGGTTCCATCATTCATATCCTATACCTGTCCGTGCAGAACGCGCGGGAAACGGCCTGCTATGCCGAGGCCCTGCGCGAGCTGGTGCTGGGTGTCTGCGACCGGATTGTGGTGTGAAAAAAGGGCTAGGGGAGACCGCTTTGCGGCGGTTTCCTCAGCGTGTCGAAAAAGCTCGCCTGCGGCGATCTTTTCCGGCACCGTCCGCCTGCTCCGCCTTCGGCTCCCTTCGGGCGGCAGACGGCGTAAGGAAACCTTGCTGCGCAAGGCTTCCGAATCCACCGCGCATGTCGCTGGATTCGGAATTCATTTGGAGGGCTTCGGCCCTCCAAGCCTCCCGAAAAGGGAGTTGTCCGTACGCTGCGGGGAGCGGCCGCATGGCCTCTCCCCCTCTCGCCGTTTTCCGGCCGGCATGACGGCATGAAAACGATCTGAATGAATCTCTTCAATTCCATTATTAACAAAGAAAGGACGTGGGGCCCTATGGAAAACAACGTCGTCCTGACCATGCGCGGCATCACCATGACCTTCCCAGGGGTCAAGGCGCTGGACCATGTGGATTTCACCCTTCGCAAGGGCGAGATCCACGCGCTGATGGGCGAAAACGGCGCTGGCAAGTCCACGCTGATCAAGTGTCTGACCGGCGTGAACGATTTTGAGGCGGGCGAGATCCGCGTGGAGGGCATTGAAGGGCCCGTGCGCAACCACTCCACGCTGGAGGCCCAGAAGCGCGGCATTTCCACCGTGTATCAGGAGGTCAACCTCTGCCCGAACCTCTCGGTGGCGGAAAACCTCTTCATCGGCCGCGAGCCGATGACGAAATTGCACACCATCAACCGCAAGGCCATGATCTCCCGCGCGCGGCAGCTGATGGAGCAGCTCAACCTGCCCGTGGATGTGACGCGCGACCTGGAGGAATACTCCCTGGCCATGCAGCAGATGATCGCCATCGCCCGCGCGGTGGACATGGACTGCAAGGTGCTCATCCTCGACGAGCCGACCTCCTCCCTGGACGATGTGGAGGTGGAAAAGCTCTTCACCCTGATGCGCAGCCTGCGCGACAAGGGCGTGGGCATCGTGTTCGTCACGCACTTCCTGGAGCAGGTGTACGCCGTGTGCGACCGCATCACCGTGCTTCGCAACGGCACGCTGGTGGGCGAATATCCCATCGCAGACCTCCCCCGCGTCAAGCTCATCGCCGCCATGATGGGCAAGGACTTCGACGACCTGGCCTCCATCAAGCCCGAGGGCGGGCTGAACGTTTCCAAGGAGGAGCTCATCGACGCCGAGGGCCTCAGCCACGCCGGCAAGATCAAGCCCTTCGACCTGCAGCTCCACCGCGGCGAGGTCATCGGCCTCACCGGCCTGCTCGGCTCCGGCCGCAGCGAGCTGGCCCGCGCCATCTATGGCGCCGACCGCGCCCAGACCGGCACCCTCAAGGTCAAGGGCGAGGAGGCCAAGATCCGCCACCCCATCGACGCCATGCACCTGGGCATGGGCATGCTGCCCGACGACCGCAAGGCCGAGGGCATCATCGGGGATTTGAGCGTGCGCGAGAACATCATCCTGGCCATGCAGGCCAAGCGCGGCATCATGGACCTGATTCCCATGAAGGAGCAGGAGGAGATCGCGGACAAATTCATCGACCTGCTCCAGATCAAGTGCGCCAGCCGCGAAACGCCGGTCAAGCAGCTCTCCGGCGGCAACCAGCAGAAGGTCATCATCGCCCGGTGGCTGGCCACCGATCCCGACTTCCTGATTCTGGACGAACCCACGCGCGGCATCGACATCGGCACCAAGACCGAGATCCAAAAGCTGGTGATTCAGCTGGCGCAGGAGGGCAAGGGCGTTCTGTTCATCTCCTCGGAGATCGAAGAGATGCTGCGCACCTGCAACCGCCTGGCGGTTTTGCGCGACGGCGCCAAGGTGGGCGAGCTCAGCGGCGACATGACCCAGGAAAAGGTCATGAAGACCATAGCGGAGGGGTGAGGCTACGATGAAATTTGTGAAAAAGGTCACCAAACACCAGCTGTTCCTGCCCCTGTTTTCCATGGTGCTGGTCATGCTGGTCAACATCATCTACGATGTGGCCAACGGCAACGCGGTTTTTAACTTCTTCACCATTTCCATCAACAACGGCATCCTCTACGGCCGCCTGATCGACATCCTCAACCGCGGCAGCGAGGCCGCCATCCTCGCCCTGGGCATGACGCTGGTCGTCTCCGCCTCCGCCGGTACGGATATCTCGGTGGGTTCGGTCATGTCGCTGGCGGGCGGCGTGTGCTGCGTGCTGCTGGCCGGTTTTGGCAACGTCAACGTCAACGAGTACGCCATCCCCCTGTGGCTGGGCATTCTGGCCGGCATTCTGGTGGCCTGCCTGTGCGGCGCTTTCAACGGCTTTCTGGTGGCCGGGCTCAAGATCCAGCCCATGGTCGCAACGCTCATCCTCTACTCCGCCGGACGCGCCATCGGCCTGCTGCTTTGCAACAGCAACATCGTCTACATCAACGTCGAGAGCTTCAAGTTCTTCGGCGGCTACTGCTGGATCTTCCCCACGCCCATCCTGATTACGGTGCTGTGCATCGCCGTGACGGCGCTGGTCCTCAAGTTCACGGCCCTGGGCACCTATGTGCAGGCCGTGGGCATCAACAAGGAGGCCGCCCGCATCTCCGGCTACAAGTCGGCGGCGATCATCTTCATCTGCTACGTGGTGTGCGGCCTGTTCGCTGGCATCGCGGGCATCACGGCCACCAGCCGCATCTACTCCGCCGATACCAACAACATCGGCCTCAACCTTGAGATGGACGCCATCCTGGCCGTGGCCCTGGGCGGCAACAGCCTGGGCGGCGGCAAGTTCCGCCTGTCCGGCTCCATCATCGGCGCCTACACCATCCAGGCCATCACCACCACGCTCTACG
>USFL01000281.1 GCA_900553905.1 uncultured Eubacteriales bacterium
CCGCCTCCGTGTGGGAGGTTGTCACCAGCGGCTGCCGGGGACGCGGGCCCTTTTTGACCCGCGCCATGCGTCAAACCGCCCAGGAAAACATGGCGCTGATGGACATTGCGGACATTCGGGACCGCAGCTTCATGCGCCTGAGCGGCGGACAGCAACAGCGTGCCCTGCTGGCGCGCGCGCTGTGTGCCACGCGCAGCCTGCTGCTGCTGGACGAACCCGTGGCGGGCCTTGATCCGGTGGTCACACGCGAGTTATATGAGGTAATCGCCATGCTGCACCGCGACCGTGGGCTCACCGTCGTGATGATCTCCCATGATGTGGACGCTGCGCTCCGCTATGCGGACCGCATCCTGCACATGGCCCACGGCGCGACCTTCCTGGGCACGCCGGATGCGTACCGCCTCTCCCCCCTGGGCATGTCCTTTGCGGGAGGTGAGTCGCGTGATTGAGATGCTTTCCACCATGTTCAGCTATCAATTTATGGTTCGGGCCCTCATTGTGGGCTTGCTGGTATCGCTGTGCGCGGCGCTGCTGGGCGTAAGCCTGGTGCTCAAGCGCTATTCGATGATTGGCGACGGCTTGAGCCACGTGGGCTTTGGCGCGCTGGCGGTCGCCACGGCCCTGGGCATGGCCCCCATGGCGGTGACCATCCCGGTGGTGGTCGCGGCGGCCTTTCTGCTGCTGCGCCTGAGCAGCACCGGCAGGCTCAAGGGCGACGCGGCCATCGCCATGATCTCCACCGGCTCGCTGGCCGTGGGCGTGATCGTGCTGTCGCTAAGCACCGGCATGACCAGCGACGTCAACAATTACCTTTTTGGCAGCATGCTGGCCATGAGCGAGGGCGACGTGACCCTGAGCCTGATCCTGGGCGCGGCGGTGCTTACGCTGTTCCTTGTGTTTTACCGCCGCATCTTCGCCGTCACCTTTGACGAAACCTTTGCCCGCGCCACGGGCGGGCACGCCGAGGCCTGCAACATGCTGCTGGCGCTGCTCACCGCCGTAACCATCGTACTGGGTATGCGGGTGATGGGCACCATGCTGATTTCCAGCCTGATCATCTTTCCGGCGCTGACCGCCATGCGCGTGTGTCGCAGCTTCAAAAGTGTGACGCTGTGCGCCGCGGCGGTATCGGTGGTGTGCTTCTTCGTGGGCCTGTGCGCAAGCTACCTGCTTTCCACCGCCGCCGGAGCCACGGTGGTGGTGGCCAACATCCTGGCGTTTCTGGCCTTTGCCGCCGTGGGTCGGCTCCGCGGCTGAAGCCGCATCATAAAAGACGTTTGGAAACCCTTGCGGGTCCAAACGCCTTTTTGCGTGGTTGCATCAGGGCGTGGGCAGGTGCAAAAACGCGGCCATCACGCCCGTGAGGCGCTCGGCCTCTTCACGGGTGGGCATTTCGCAGAAGATGCGGATGCGCGGCTCCGTGCCGCTGAATCTTGCGATGAGCCAGCCGTTTTCAAAAAGCACCTTGCAGCCGTCCATATAATTGGTGCCCTTCACCGGCACGGGGAAATCCGGCAGCTTTTGATCCACCATGAGCAGCTTGTTGAGCCGCTCCTTCGTTTCCTCATCGAACGGCCAGTCGCGCTCGGTCATGTAGGCGGTGCCAAACTCGTCGTAGATCTCCCGCATCAGGGCGCTCATCTTCTGCCCGGTCACGCTGAGCATCTCCACCAGCAGCGTGGCGGCATAGATGCCGTCCTTGCCGTTGATGTGTCCGCGCACGGTCAGCCCGCCACTGCTCTCGCCGCCGATGACGGCGTTGTGCTCGCGCATGCCGGCGGAGATGTGCTTGAAGCCCACCGGCACTTCGTAGCAGGTTTCGCCAAAGGCCGCCGCCACGCGGTCCAAAAGGTGGGTGGTTGCGAGGTTTCGCACGGCGGGACCATGCCAGCCCTTGTACTTGAGCAGGTAATAGTACAGCAGCACCAGAATCTGGTTGGGATGGACAAAGCGTCCCTCGTCGTCGATGATGCCCAAGCGGTCGGCGTCGCCGTCGGTGGCGATGCCGAGGTCCGCGTGCTGCTCAAGCACCGCGGCCCGAAGCGCGCCCAGCGTCTGCACATTCGGCGCGGGCAGGCGACCGCCGAAGAGCGTGTCGTGCCGCTCATGGATGACGTTGACGTCGCAGCGGGCGGTGAGCAAAATGGTTTGCAGCGACGTGCGGCTCACGCCGTACATCGGGTCCAGAATGATATGCAGGTCGCGGCTTCGGATGGCGTCCATGTTTACCCCACGGATGATGGCATCCAGGTACGGGTTTTGCGGGTTGATTTCCTGTACCAGCCCCGCCGCCACGGCCTTTTCATAGGGAACGATGCGGATCTCGCCCTCGTCCACACGGTTGGCGGCGTCGCCCAGCTCGTTGGTCACGGCCTCTTCCGCGTCGCGCCCACCCTTGGTGAACACCTTCACGCCGTTGTAAATCGCGGGGTTATGGCTGGCGGTAACCGCCATGCCATAGGCCAGGCCATAGTACTGGACCGTAAACATGATCAGCGGCGTAGGCGCCTCGCGGCTGATGAAGAGCACGTGAATGCCCTCCCCCGCCATGACCTCCGCGGCCCACTGCGCCGCCTCGCGGCTCAAAAACCGGCGGTCGTAGCCGATGCAGAAGCTCTTGTCCTGAACGTCCTCCGCCTTGATGCGCAGAGCCAGGGCCCGCATGAGCTTCTGAATGTTGAGCTTGGTAAATCCGTCGCCGATGATGGCGCGCCATCCGCCCGTACCGAACGAAATCATCTGCAAGGAACCTCCGTTTCACAAAAAATACCGTTTCTATTGTAACACGCAGCATCGGCCAAGTAAAGCGCCGCTTGCCAATCATCTGCGTTTCTGCTATGCTGGATGTGCGCGGATAACCCTCCGCGCAGGAGGCAATTATGCGTTTACAAAAGTATCTGGCATCGTGCGGCGTGGCGTCGCGGCGCGCGGCCGAAAAGCTGATGGCCGATGGGCGCGTGACCGTGGACGGCCAGGTGGTCAGCCAGATGGGCGCGCAGGTGGAACCCGGCCAGGATGTGTGTGTGAATGGCCGTCCGGTCCGGCCGGAGGCGGAAAAGCGCTACATCATGTACCATAAACCCGCCGGGGAAGTGACCACCGTGACCGACCCGGAGGGGCGGAGCACGGTTCT